>DASXIH010000213.1:0-15875 GCA_036498125.1 Thermoanaerobaculia bacterium | reverse complement strand
CGATCGGGATCCGCGCCGCCTCTTCGAGGAGGAACTTCCCCACCAGCCCCGCGTGCCACGACGTTCCGCACGCGATGATGTGCACCCGCTCGAACTTCGCGAACTGTTCCGCCGTCAGCTCGAGATCGTTGAAGAAGACCTCGCCCGACTCCTCGAACATCCGCCCCGTGAACGTGTCGCGGACGGCGCGCGGCTGCTCGTGGATCTCCTTGAGCATGTAGTGCCGGTAGCCTTCCTTCTCGGCGGCGACGGCGTCCCACAGGATCTTCTTCGGCGCGCGGTCGGCCGGCTTGTCGTCGTGGTCGAAGACGTGCGCGCTCTTCTGGTCGACGACGGCGTACTCGCCGTCTTCGAGATAGATGATGTTCCGCGTGTACGCCAGCAGCGGCGCGACGTCGGACGCGACGATGTTCTCGTCCTCGCCGAGGCCGATGACGAGGGGAGGGCCCGACTTCGCGGCGACGATCGTCCCCGGCTCGGTGCCGTCGATCATCACCAGCGCGTAGTGTCCCTCGATCTCTTTCAGCGTCTTCTTGACGGCGTCGACGAACTTCGCGCCGCCCTTCATGTTCTCTTCGATCAGGTGCGCCACGACCTCCGTGTCCGTCTCGGTCTTGAACTCGTGGCCGAGCGACTGGAGCCGCTGCTTGATCGCGAGGAAGTTCTCGATGATCCCGTTGTGGATCACCACCACTTGCCCCGTGCAGTCTCGGTGCGGGTGGGCGTTGTTCTCGTTCGGCTTCCCGTGCGTGGCCCATCGCGTGTGGCCCATCCCGAACGAGCCTTTGAGGTCGTGCGCGGGGAGCTTCGCCTCGAGATTGCTCAGTTTCCCCTCGGCGCGGACGACTTCCACGCCGTCCCCGTTGACGACTGCGATGCCGGCGCTGTCATAGCCGCGGTACTCCAGTTTTTTGAGTCCGCCGATGATCACGGGAACGACGTCGCGGTTCCCGACATATCCAATGATTCCGCACATGATCTTTTGTCCCTTAGAATTCGCGCGAGTGAAACGGTTCGCCGCGCTACTGATTCTCGCCGCCGTCGCCTGTGGAAAACGCGGCGATCCGCGGCCGCCCGTCCCCATCATTCCGAAGGCGACGAGCGATCTGGTTGTAACACAGCGTGGATCGAAAGTGATCCTCACCTGGAGCTACCCGTCGCTCACCACGGCGGGCAAGAGCCTGACTGACATCCGGCGCATCGTCGTCTACCGCGCGTCGGAGGATCTGGTCACCCCCCTCGCAAAAACCCCGCCGCTCACCCCGTCACAGTTCCTGAAGCAGCGGACGCGCCTCGACGCCATCGACGCTTCGAGCTTCCCGGCGGTCACGAACGGCGCTCGGCTGGTCTTCGAAGACACCCCGCAGACCCACGCCACCGACGGCCGCCCGATCCGGCAGACGTACGCCGTCGTGACCGAGACGGCCTCGGCCCGGAGCGACGTCTCGAACCTCGCCGCGATCGTTCCGGTCGACGTCCCGTCGCCGCCGTACGACCTGAAGGCCGACGCCAAGGCGAAGGGGATCATCCTCTCGTGGCAGAAACCGTCCGACGCGAAGCCGGACCTTCCCGGCTACAACGTCTATCGGCGCGGCGAGAAAGAGAGCGAAGACGTCCTCGCGGCGCCGATCAACACCGCGCCTGTCGCCGACACGACCTACACCGACACGCCGGCCTACGGCACGTTCACCTACGTCGTGCGCGCGGTCGCCTCGACCGGCCCGCCGCGTATCGAGAGCGAGCCCTCCTCCGCCGCCACCGCCACGTTCAAGGACCTCACCCCGCCGCCTCCTCCCGCGTCCGTGAACGCGCTGATCGAGACGCGTGTAGTGCGCCTCGTGTGGGATGCCGTGACCGCCCCCGACCTCGCCGGTTACAAGATCTACCGCACCGAAGGGGTCGGTCATCTCGATGAGCCGGGCGGCATCCGCGAGGCGGGGACGTTCGATCTCGTGCAGCGCATCGTGACCGCCACGACCTTTGTCGATCCCGCTCCGAATCTCGGCATCGCGTACCGCTATGGCATCAGCGCCATCGACAAGAACGGGAACGAGAGTGAGCGCGTCTGGACGCCATGGGTGACCGTGCCAAGAACTCCCTGACACTCCTCCTCGTCGCGTTTGCGATCGGGACGGCCGCCTATCTGCGATTCCACCAACTCGGAGCTCCCTCTTACTGGGTCGATGAGATTCTGGGAGACGAGGCGGTCACGCGCGTATCGACCGCGCCGCTCTGGAAATGGTTCACCGGACTCGATCGCGAGGCCGGCACGCTCTCCTACGCGACGCAGCTTCTCGGACGTCTGGCCGGCCATGACGAGTGGTCCGGCCGGCTCGTTCCGGCGACGTGCGGACTCCTCGCCGTCGTGATCGCCGCGCTCATTGCGCGGAAAATCGGAGAGCGGGCGAGCGGCGTCTTCGCGGTGGCGTTGGTCACCGCCGTCTCGCCGCTGCACGTCTACTACAGCCGCGAAGCACGCGCGTACGGACTGGTTCTCGTCCTGACGACGCTCGGCTTGTTGCTGCTGATCCCGGGGCCGAACGCCGGGAAGGCGCCGAAGATCGGTTTTGCGATCGTCATCCTCGCTCTGCTCTACACGAGTGCCTCGACCGGGCCGATCGTCCTGGCGTTCGCGGTCACGTGCGCGATTGCGATGCCGATGTCGCGCGGCGCGACGGAGCGGCGCGTCTACTGGTACTTCGCGGTTCCCTGCGTGGTGGCGCTGTTGCTTTTCTTACCGCTGTACCGCGGTGTCCCGTCTGACCCCAATCTGGCGCCCCGGCACGTCGACGCGATCCTGTTCGGCGACATTCTCCAAGGCTTCACCGTTTCCGCCCTCGGCCACGCCGGCCGTACGGTCACGAAAGTCGGAATGCTCGCCTTTGCGCTCGTCGGCGCGGTCGCGTCGTGGCGCCGCGATCGCCGCACGGCTGCGATTCTCATCGCGATGGCGATCCTTCCCGTGATGGTTACGATCGTGACCTTGCAGCTGGCGAGGCACTGGTTCGCCATCCGCTACGTCCTGTCGGGCATCCCCGCGTTTCTGATCCTCGTCGGAATCGGCATCGCGGCGTTAGCGTCGCTGGCCGGAGTTGCGGAGCTCGCGTTCACGATCGTCATCGCCGGCGCGCTGGCGCTCGATCTCCTGCCGGCGGCGCGGCGCGAGCCGATGATGAAGCTCGACTGGCGCGCGATCGCGAAGACGATCGAACGTCACGCCCGGCCCGGCGACGTCGTGATCGCGGGCGAGGCCTGGTCGATCACTTCCCTCGGCTACTACCTCCGCGATCTGCCGCCCGGCGTCGAGTTCACCGGCCTCCGGGACGTCCCCTCGGTGATCCGCGCTCAGAACAAGGCCCGCGCCTCGTGGATGGTGACCACCGGCATATGGGAGTACGGCCCCGTTCGCGACTGGATGGCCCGCTATCCGGTTCTCCTTTCCAGTCCGATCGAGAGCTTCCGCCTCCACTTTGCACCCAATGCCGGCGAGTTCGTTCGGACCCGCGCGCTCCCGGAGGAAATCCGCACCATGGCAGCGGCGGCGGGTGACGACGTGCTGCTCGACATCGGCGACCGCGATGACCTCATGCTCGGCGGCGTGTGGGGAACGCGCGAAGGATCGCCCGGCGACCGGTTTCGATGGGCGCTCGCGAAGGACGTCTCGGTCACCTTTCCGATTCGCGGCGCCCGAACGCGTCCGATTCGCGTTCTCGCGATGCCCGTCACCCATCCCGGACTGTCGCCGCAGACGTTGACGCTTTTGCTGAATGGCCGGGTGGCCGGCGTCGTGACCATGAATCCGTATCTCGACGACTACACATTCGTCGCCCCCGCGGCGCTCTGGCGCGACGGGATCAACGTGCTCACCTTCTCGTTCGGCCGCGCCACCACGCCGGCGAGCCTCATTCCCGGCTCGACCGACCAGCGAACGCTTGCAGCGGCCATGCACCGCGTTCTGATCGGAGACCCGCGTCGCGCTCAGGCGCCGGTGTACGCGCCGCGGCTCGCGTCAGCCGCGCTTCTCGACGTTCGCTGCGGAGTCAGTGACGGGCGCACCCGTTTCGATCCCGCGCAGTACAACCGCGCCGGCGTCGAGGCGCTACTCGCGCGCCTCGGCTTCGATCCGGTCGAATCGTGGCTGCATGTCGCCTCCGGCGAGTACACGATCGAGCAGATCGCGAACACCGCGGCCCTCGACAACGCGTGCACCGACCCGGCGACGTTCGTCGAGAACGCGTTCGCGACCCTGCTCGCCCGGCCGCCCAACTCCGTCGAGCGCCGCGACCTCGGCGCGCGCATGCGTACCGGCAGCACGCGCTCGCAGATCGTCGATCGCATCCTCCGCGACGACGGCTTCAGGGAGAGCGTCTTGCGAGTTGCTCCCGAAACTCCTCCGGCTCGGCGGTAGGCGCGAGACAGACGAAGTTCTCGCACACGTAGGCGCTCGACTTCTCACCGCCGGCGTATCCGATCGTGCGATGCGGCAGGTACGTCTCTCCGATCACCTTCCGGAATGCCGAAACGTCGCCGCCGGTGAGATGGATCTCCTTCGGCGATCCGGCGAGCCATTCCGCATCGCAGAGGAGGAACCCGAAGCCGTTCGGATACCGCTCCGCGACCGGCAGGATCGATTCGACCGTCTGCCGCGCTGCCTCGGCGTATTTGTCTCCGAGGCGCAGAAACACTTCGGCCGCCACCGAGTTGCCGCCCGGCGTGGCGTTGTCGAAGAGATCCTTCGGGCGCGTGATGAGCTGCTCGTGATCGATCGGCGTGTCGAAGAAGCCGCCGTTCGTTTCGTCGGCGAAACGTTCGAGGATCTGATCGGCGAGCGTGCGCGCGGCGTCGAGATACCGCTCGTCGTTCACCGCCTCGTACGCCAGCGCCAGCCCCCACGCCACGCCGGCGTAGTCTTCGAGCAGGCCGTTGATCTTCGCGTGGCGCGTCAGGCGCCCGTTCGCGTCGATGCGCGTCAGCAGAAAGTCGGCGTTCTTCTTCACCACGTCGGCGTAGCGATCGAATGCGATGCACGCCTCGGCGAACGCCGCGAGCATCCAGCCGTTCCAGCCGGCGAGCACCTTCTCGTCGCGCCCCGGCCAGACTCGCTGCGAGCGCACTCCGTAGAGCTTGCACTTCGCGCGAAGGACGAGGTCGCGATGCGCGTCGACGTCACCCACGACGTGGAGGATGTTCTTCCCCTCCCAGTTCCCACGCTCCGTGACGTCGAAAAGCTCGCAGAAGATCTTCCCGTCCTCCTCGCCGAGGATCGACATCACCTCGGCGCGCGACCAGACGTAGAACTTCCCCTCCTCGCCCTCGCTGTCGGCGTCGAGCGTCGAGTAGAACGCTCCCTCTGGCGACGTCATCTCGCGCGCCACGAAGCCGAGGATCTCATTCGCGATGCGGGCGAAGAAAGGGTCGTGCGTCCACTGACAGGCGTGCGTGTAGAGGCGCGCGAGCAGGGCGTTGTCGTACAGCATCTTCTCGAAGTGCGGCACGAGCCACTCCGCGTCCGTCGAGTAGCGATGGAACCCCCCGCCGGCCTGGTCATACATCCCGCCGTTCGCCATCTGCGTGAGCGTGTGCGTGACCACCTCTTTCGATCCCGCCTGCATCAGGAACTCGAGCGTCATCGACGGCGGAAACTTCGGCGCCCCGCCGAACCCGCCGTTGACGCGGTCATACCCCTGCTCGATCCGCGACGCCGCGCGGTCGAGCACCGCACGCTCCACCGCGCCGCGTTGCGATGGCGGAGCGGCGCTCAACGCCGCCCGGATCTCGTTCCCCGCCGTCTCCACGTCCCCGCGCCGCGACCGGTACGCCTCCGCCAGCTGCAGGATCACCTGCCGGAACGACGGCATCCCGAAGCGCGGCTCCGGCGGAAAGTACGTTCCGGCGTAGAACGGCCGGCCGTCGGGCGTCAGGAACGTCGACATCGGCCATCCGCCGTGGCCGGTCATCATCTGCACCGCCTGCATGTAGATCGAGTCGACGTCCGGCCGCTCCTCACGATCGACTTTGATCGAGACGAAGTGCTCGTTGAGGATCGCCGCGACCGCAGGGTCCTCGAACGACTCGCGCTCCATCACGTGGCACCAGTGGCAGGCCGAGTAGCCGATCGAGAGGAACAGCGGCTTGTCCTCGCCGCGCGCCTTCGCGAACGCCTCCTCGCCCCACGGATACCAGTCGACCGGGTTATGCGCGTGCTGCAGCAGATACGGAGATGTTTCCTTCGCGAGGCGGTTCACTCATCCACGATATCGGATGTGCAGGAGGATGCGGTCGGGCTGGCTTGCCTCATCCTCGTCAATGATCCATCCCGGATGATCGGTGAAGACCGCACGCACATCGGCGACGAGCGGGCGGCTGTCGACGTACGCATCGATCGCGTCGCCGGAAACGGCGCGAAACACCGTCACGCCCTTCATCTCGTGCAATTGCGCGAATCGCTGATCGACTTCGAAGCCTCGCTTCGCTCCCTCGGTCGCGCCGTGCGCCAGTCCGATCGCGGCGCCGGTCGCCTCGAACGCGTCCCGCGTGCGGCGGTAGCGGGCGGCTGTCTCCTCGACCGACTCGCACTTCGGACCGCCGAACACCGCCGCAAACATGCCCGCGACGCGGCCGACGCGGCGACCCACCGCGGCGCCAGCATCTGCCTCCGCCGTCCCCTGATTCGCGGCATCCGTCACCGCTCCCAAGATCGTCGGATCCGCAACCGGATCGACCGCGGGAGCCGGAGCAGGCTTTGTACTCGCGCAGGCGGCGAGGAGGGCGGCGGCGAAGAGCGGAAGCAGCGTGCGTTTCATGACGCGCGCTCCTTTCGCAAGCGGTCTGCCACGGTTGTGCTCCCTTACGACGTGAAACATTGCCGCTGAGCTGGCCCGTGCGGAGAGCAAACTGTGCTGTTTCGCGGACAGCTTCGGCGCCGCGCAGACAAGAATGTCTGCGCCCCACGACTGCGAATGTGGAGCGCAGACATTCCTGTCTGCGCCGTTCTGGGAAGCCTGCGCTACACGACCGGCCGCTGAATGG
Organism: Thermoanaerobaculia bacterium; assembly: GCA_036498125.1. GTDB lineage: Bacteria > Acidobacteriota > Thermoanaerobaculia > Gp7-AA8 > Gp7-AA8 > DASXHZ01. The sequence goes on along the minus strand of DASXIH010000213.1, from coordinate 8,846 downwards.
TCTCCAGCAGTTGCGGCGGGAACGCGCGCATCTCGAAATACTCGCTCTCCAGCTCCTCGATCTGGAAGCGATCGAGCCCGCTGTTCGCGAGGAAATCGCTGCGCAGCTTGCCGTCCATCTCGTCGACGATCCGCGGCAGCAGCTGATTGATGTAGAACGCCTCGAGCCGGATCTTGGTAATCACTTCCTCGAGCAGCGAGTCGCTCACCTGCGTGTCGATCTCCGCCTTGATCTCGTGCCGGAACGTCTCGCGCCCCTCGGAGGTATTCAGCTCGAGATAGAAGTTCGCCATCCGCCGCCGCGCCAGTGAATAGGCGGCGGAGTAGGCCTGCTCGGTGTTGTTGATGTCGCGGATCGACGCGGCGACGTCGGCGATCGACGCCTCGTTGTTCTCGATCGACATGAGGCCGAGCGTCAGCGCGTACAACTTCTTCTTCCCGTACGCGAGCGCGTACTCGTTCTCCACGATCGGGTCGATGAAGAGCTGCGGGAACAGCCCGCGCCGCAGCTTCTCGAACACCTCCATGTTGCCGAAGATCGAGCGCACCTGCTCCTGCGTCAGCTCGATGTCGTCCATGAACGCGAGCTTGTTGATCAGCGTCGTCGTGTGGTCGATGCGGTCGAAGAGCGTGACCAGCTCGCCGAACGATTCGAGCCGCTCGAAGTCCTCCTCCTCGCGGCTGATCTCGTCGATCAGGCGTCCCGTCTCGAGCAGCACCTCCTCGAACGTCTGGTCGCGGTTCGCCGTCGCCTTCAGCTTGTTCTCCATCAGCTGCACGAGGTCGAGCGAAGAGAGGCGGCGCGTGATATTGCGGCCGAGGAGGAAGCCGCCGAGGATCTCGCGGGTCGACTGGATGTAATCCGGCTCGTCGTGCTTGTGCACCATCGCGCGCGGCTCCTGCAGCACGATCTCCTCGAGCGTGTCGAAGATCGAGAGCGGCACCTCGTTGCGGAGCGAGAGCGTCCGGAGGCGCATCAGCCGCGCGCGCGCCGAGGAGTTGATGATCGACCCGGCGCACGACGCCAGGATCCGCTTGTACTCGTCGATCAGCTCCTGGTTGTCGGGGTGGTGATAGATGACGTCGATCTGGATGCGCTCGCGCTGATACGTCTCGATCTTCGCGATCGCGTCGATCTCCAGCACCGAGGCGGCGACCTGCTCCAGCGACTTCGTTTCGAAGTACGCCGTTCTGCACATGTCGTGGAAGCGCTGATTCGCGCGCTGCACCACGCGCACGAGCACCAGCGTCGTCTCCGGCTCCGCGAGCCCTTCGAGCATCTCGTGCGACAGCGCCAGGAAGTTGCCGGCCGCGACGCGGCGCGAGCGCTTCAGCAGCTTGCCGATCGCCTTGAGCGTCCGCTCCTGCCGGTCCGCCACGTCGTTGTAGCGCTTCCGGTCGTCGAGAAAGAAGAAGTAATTCGCGACCGCGTTTCCCTGCAGGAAGAGGTTGTCGTAATTCTCGAACCCCTCGGTGTTCGCCGTGAAGCGGATCTCCTTCGACCGATGGTCGGTCGTCGCGCCGAAGAGCACGAGCCGGTTCACCACCTCGTCGTTGAGCAGATCGCCGACCGGGAGGTGCCCGCCGAACATGTACTCCCCGAAGATCCCGCCGTTCCCGCGGAACCGGACCCCCTCCGGATTCAACACGATCTCCGACGTCCCGCCGAAATAGCGCACCACGTCCCCGCGATGCGTCCCGATCTGCTCGAAAAAGAAACGCCGGTCCACGTCCGGCCCGGCGACCGTCGCGAAGTACTCGATGTTGCTTCCGATGAGTCCCTGGTGGACGATCGAACGGATCACGCGCGTGCAAGTGTAGTGGACGCTCGTGTAGCGCAGGCTTCCAGCCTGCGCTCCGGGCGGACGATGGAGCGGATCACGCGCGTGGATTGAAAAAGGGGAGCGGACGTCTCGTCCGCTCGGCGCGGCGTAAGCCGCGCTGTCGCGCGGCATGAGCGGACGAGCCGTCCGCTCCCCTCTTCCGAGCGCGCATAGGCCGAGGGGGTTCTTCGCCGTCTTCGCGGCTCAGAATGACAGGGCGGGCTCTTTCGCCCGGCCGCCGGTCCACTGCGTGGTGATGGCCACCGTGATCAGGTCGAGGAGGATATAGAGGATGCCGACGCCGGCCGGCGGGTTGGCGGAGTGAAGGCCTAGGCCGGGGACGACGGCATTCCAGTGCCAGTTGCCGATCGCCGTGCCGACCCACTCCAGCACGATCGTGTAGCAGAAGCAGGTGGCGAGGAGAAGCTGATTGCGCGACTGCCGGATCAGCGCGAGCGCTGCAAGCCACCAGAGCAAGCCCCACACGTCGTTGAACGCGAAAAGGCTGACCAGCGCATAAACGCTTCCGAACGCGATGACGCCGTTGCGGATGACGGTCTCCCGCGCACGCAGCCACGGCTGCCGTGCGCTCACCGCGGCCAGCATGTAGAACAGGCCGTGTCCGGGCGGCACGTACAGCGGAATCAGCGCATGCCGGTACGTGTACAACCCCCAGCCGAGCGACAGCACCACCTCGCCGGTCGTCGCCACCACGATCGCGCAAACGATCTGCCGCGGATCGACGTCCATCCGCCGGGCGAAGAACCAGAGAAACCCCGCCGTCGCAATCCCCAGTACCAGCTGCTGCGCAATCCCGTCACAGTCGAGGAACAGCAACAGCGTCATGAACGCCGCCGCGGCGAGGACGAAGGTGACGAAGCTGCGACTCACGCCCGCGGATGCGCCTTCTTGTAGACCGCCATCAGCTGCCAGTCATTGAGATGCGTGTACTTCTGCGTCGTCGAGAGTGAGGCGTGGCCGAGGAGCTCCTGGATGCCGCGGAGGTCGGCGCCGGCGTTGAGGAGGTGCGTGGCGAACGAGTGGCGCATGGTGTGCGGCGAGATGCCGGCGCGTAGCGAGGCGTCGCGGAGGTAGCCGTCGAAGAGGCGGCGGACGCTGCGGTCGGTGATTCGTTGGCCGCGGTAGTTGACGAACAGCGCTTGCTCGTCCGGGTCGTGAACGAGCTGAGGCCGCGCCGCGATCCAGTTCCGGATCGCCTCGGCGGCCTTCGATCCGAACGGCACGATCCGCTCCTTTGCGCCTTTCCCGCGGACCTTCACGAGCTTTGCGCGCAGCTCCAGATCCTCGATGTCGACGCCGACCAGCTCGCCGATGCGGAGCCCCGAGGCGTACAGCAGCTCCATCCACGCCAGATCGCGGACGCCGAGCGGCGTTTCCGTCGTCACCTGCTCGATCAGCAGCGCCACCTCGGACGTCTGCATCACCTGCGGCAGCTGCTTCTCGACCTTCGGCGTCGCCACCGCGCGCGCCGGATTCACCTCGACGCGCCCTTCGCGCACCATCCACTTGAAGAACGACCGGATGCACGACAGCTCGCGGGCGATCGACGCGCGGGCGAGCTTTCGCCGCCCCTGATGCGCGAGAAACGCGCGGATCGTGAGATGGTCCACTTTCCGCAGGTCGAGCTGATCGCGCCCGAGGGTGAAGTAATCGTTCGTGAGGAACCCGACGAACGCTTCGAGATCGTCCCGGTACGCTTCGATCGTGTTGACCGAAACATTGCGCTCGTACGTCAGAAAATCGAGGAAATCACCGATCTCGTTCGTCAACTCCCGACTCCCCACTCCCGACTCACCAATCCATGTTAGCGTACCGCCCCGCTTCGGAGGACCCAAATGCCGCTGAAAAAGACTCCCCTCAACGAGCTCGAAACAAGCCTCGGCGGCAAGATGGTCGACTTCGGCGGTTGGGAGCTCCCGGTGCAGTTCAGCGGCATCCTCGACGAGCATGAGGCCGTCCGCACCAGGGCCGGCATCTTCGACGTCTCCCACATGGGCGAGATCGTCGTCAAAGGCCCCGACTCGCTGGCGCTGCTCCAGAAGATGACCTGCAACGACGTCTCGAAGCTGAGCGACGGCCGCGCGCACTACAACGGCCTGCTCTACCCGACCGGCGGCTTCGTCGACGACATCCTCATCTACCGCAACGCCGCGGACGACTACTTCGTCGTCGTCAACGCCTCGAACAGCGACAAAGACTTCGAGTGGATGCGCGACAACGCGAAGGGGATGGAAGCCGAGGTCGCGAACGTCAGCGCCGACTACGCGCAGCTTGCGATCCAGGGGCCGAGAGCCGAGGCGTTGCTCCAGAAGATGACGACGACCGACCTCTCATCCATCAAGTACTACCGCTTCGCGCATGGCAGCGTCGACCGCGTGATGGCGATCATCTCGCGCACCGGCTACACCGGCGAGGACGGATTCGAGCTCTACATGGCGCCGGAGCACGCGCCGTATCTGATGCAGAAGATCATCCACGCCGGCGCCAAGCCGTGCGGCCTCGGCGCGCGCGACACCTTGCGCCTCGAGGCGAAGATGGCGCTGTACGGCAACGACATCGACCACACCACCACCCCGATCGAGGCCGACCTCGAGTGGATCGTGAAGCTCGACAAAGGCGACTTCTCCGGCCGCGACGTCCTCGGACGCGAGCACGCCGAGGGGCCGCGGCGGAAACTCGTCGGATTCGAGATGGTCGACCGCGGGATCGCCCGCCATGGGTACCCCGTCGTCGACGGCTCGACCGAGATCGGCGTCGTCACCAGCGGCACCCACTCGCCGACGTTGAAAAAAGCGATCGGACTCGCTTATCTTCCGCTCGACAAAGCCGCCCCAGGCAGCGAGTTCGCGGTTCTCATTCGAGGGAAGGAAACGCGAGCCCGCGTGGTCCCCACGCCTTTCTACAAGCGGAAATAGGAAAAGAGAAGATGGCTACGACGCCTCAAGACAGCAAATACGCAAAGAGTCACGAGTACACCCACCTCGACGGCGACATCGCCACCATCGGCATCACCGACTACGCGCAGAAAGAGCTCGGCGACGTCGTCTTCGTCGAGCTGCCGCAGGTCGGCTCCCAGCTCGAAGGCAACGAAGAGCTGGGGAGCATCGAGTCCGTCAAGGCGGTCTCGGAGCTCTTCGCGCCGGTCACCGGCGAAGTCACCGAGGTCAACGAGCGGCTGCGCGACAACCCCGAGCTCGTGAACAGCGATCCTTACGGCGACGGCTGGATGATCAAGGTCCGCATCTCCGACCCCACGGAGCTCGACGAGCTGATGACCGCCGAAGAGTACGACGAGTACTGCGAAAAAGAATCTGGCCACTGACGTGTCACTTCCCGATCCCCTCACTTCCACTCACCGATACATACCGAACGCTGAGCAGGACGTCCGCGAGATGCTCGCGACGATCGGTGTGTCGTCGGTTGACGCCCTCTTCGAGACCATCCCGGCCGATGTCAAACTGAAAGAGCTTCTCGACATCCCCGGCCCGTGGTCGGAGATCGAGACGCGCCGCTGGTTCGGCGCCCTCGCAAGACAGAACAAGAGCGGGGTCGATCACGTCTCCTTCATGGGCGCCGGCGCCTACGCGCACTACCAGCCGGCCTGCGTCGACCAGCTCCTCCTCCGCGCCGAGTTCCTCACCGCCTACACGCCGTACCAGCCGGAAGTCTCGCAGGGGACGCTGCAGTCGATCTTCGAATACCAAACGCACCAGTGCCTGCTCACCGGCCTCGACGTCGCCAACGCGTCGCTCTACGACGGTTCGACGGCGCTCTGCGAAGCCGTGCTCCTCGCCGAGCGCATCGCGAAGAAGAAACACAAAGTCGTCATCGCCCGGTCGGTGCATCCGGAGTACATCGAGACGGTCCGCACGTACGTGCAGAACCTCGGCATCGAAGTGGTCGAAGTGCCGTGGGGGAGCGACGGCCGCGTCGACGTCGAGGCGCTCCGCGCAGCGTGCACCGACGACGTCTTCGGCGTCGCCATCCAGTCGCCGAACTTCTTCGGCGTCGTCGAGGACTACGACGTCATCGCGAACGCGACGCCGGCCGCGGTCACGAAGATCGCCGTGGTCGCCGAGGCGACGTCCCTCGGGATCCTATCGCCCCCGGGCGCGCACGGATTCGACATCTGCGTCGGCGAAGGGCAGGCGTGGGGAATCGCGCCGCAGTTCGGCGGCCCGTACGTCGGCTTCATGGTCGTCAAGGACGCCCTGAAGCGCCACATGCCGGGACGCCTCGTCGGCGAAACGGTCGACGTCGACGGCCGCCGCGCCTACGTCCTCACGCTCGCCACCCGCGAGCAGCACATCCGCCGCGGCAAGGCGACCTCGAACATCTGCACCAACCAGGCGCTCATCGCCCTCGCCGCGAACATGTACCTCTCGCTCCTCGGCAAGAACGGCCTCCGCGAAGTCGCGACGCAGTCGATGCAGAAGGCGGCGTACCTCCGCTCGAAACTGCGGACGATGAACGGTGTGACGCTGCCGTTCGGCAACGCGATCTACAACGAATTCGTCGTCCGCACGCCGTACGCCGCAACCGACATCCTCATGGACCTCGAGCACGAGAAGATCCTCGGCGGCATCCCCCTCGGCCGTTTCTTCGACGGCCACGAAAACGATTTCCTCGTCGCCGTCACCGAGCTGCACACGAAGGAACACCTCGACCACTTCGCGAATGCGGTCAGCGCGTCCATCGCGCGGGAGCGTAGATGACGACTCCGGAGGCGACAAACAACCGCGAGGGACTCATCTTCGAGCACTCGAAGCCGGGCCGCCGCGGCTACCAGCTCCCGAACCTCGACGTCCCGGAGGCGAGCCTCGGCGACATCCTGCCGTCGAACCTCCTCCGTGACGAGATCAAGGACGAAGTCGAAGTCAGCGAAGTCGACGTCATCCGCCACTTCACGCGCCTCTCGAAGCTGAACGTCTCCATCGACGCCGGCCTCTATCCGCTCGGCTCGTGCACCATGAAGCACAACCCGCGCATCAACGAAGAGATCGCGCGCGTCCCCGGCTTCGCGCTGACGCATCCGCTGCAGCCCGACCACCAGGTGCAGGGCAACCTCGCGCTGCTGTGGCACCTCGAACAGACGCTGCGCGAGATCTTCGGCATGCCGCGTGTCACCCTGCAGCCGGTCGCCGGCGCGCACGGCGAGCTGACCGGCATCCTGATGATCCACAAGGCGCTGTCGACCAGCGGCAACGCCCGGAAGTACATCCTGATCGGCGACAGCGCGCACGGCACCAACCCGGCGTCGGCGGCGTTCGCCGGCTACGAGATCAAGGAGCTGAAGTCGAGCTCGCGCGGCACGCTCGATCCGGCGACGCTCGCCGAAGCGGTGACCGAGGACGTCGCCGCGCTCATGATCACCGTCCCGAACACCCTCGGCGTCTTCGAGAGCGACATCAAAAAGTTCGCCGACATCCTCCACGCCAAGGGCGCGTACCTCTACTGCGACGGCGCGAACCTCAACTCATTCGTCGGCATCGCAAGGCCGGGCGACATGGGGATCGACGTCATTCACTCGAACCTGCACAAGACCTTCTCCACGCCGCACGGCGGCGGCGGCCCCGGCGCCGGACCGGTCGGCGTGAGCGAGAAGCTCGTGCCGTTCGTCCCGACGCCGACCGTCGAGCGCCGCGAGGACGGCACGTACTACCTCGAGCACCACCGCCCCGACTCCATCGGCCGCATGCGCGCGTTCAACGGCAACTTCGGCGTCCTCGTCCGCGCGCTCACGTACATGCGCTCCATGGGCCCCGACGGTCTGCGCCGCATCGCGCAGCTCGCCGTGCTGAACGCCAACTACATCCGCGCGCGGCTCAAGAGCTCCTACCACCTCCCGTACGACGCCCCGTCGCTGCACGAAGTCGTCTTCAGCGACAAGAAGCAGCTCGAGCACGACGTCCACACCCTCGACATCGCCAAGCGCCTGATGGACTACGGCTTCCACCCCCCCACGATCTACTTCCCCCTCATCGTCTCCGGCGCCCTCATGATCGAGCCGACCGAGAGCGAGCCGAAGGAAGAGCTGGACGCCTTCTGCGACGCCATGATCGCCATCGCGCGCGAAGCCGAGGAACGCCCCGAGCTAGTCCGCAGCGCCCCGCACACGACCCCGGTGCGCAGGCTGGACGAGGCGCGCGCAGCGCGTCAACCGATCCTGCGCTGGACGAAGTAAGGTTTCAGTGTGGCACCGGCAATCCTGCCGGCGGAGCCGCGCGCCAGCGCGGCTGAGATTTCCTTTGACTGGTACCAGCCGGCGAATCACAGCCAGTATGAGGATTTCGATCGTCGCATCTCAGTGCAGCGTCAGCGTCTCCACATCCGTCCCCTGAAAGTTCTGTCCCATTCCCGAGCCCTTGCCGGTCCTTTCAATGCGGGCGAGAACGAGACGGTCGGCGGTCTGGGCGAAAGTGTACGTGGTCTTCTCGGTCTCGTGGCCTTTGAACATCATGAAGCCGGCGGTTGTGCTGCGGAGTCTCTCGGCGGCGAGGGGAAGATTGTCGTCGGCGATCCAGACGCTCAGCTCATCCTGGTCGGTTTTGAGCGAGCCGATCTCCACCCCCTCGCTCTTGGTCATCGGTTGGTGCAGCGTGAGGACGAGCAGCCGTACAGAATGGCCCTGATACATGACGCGGCTCTCCGACTTGCGCGTGCCGAGATTCAGGAGGCCGAGGATTGTGGAGCGGGCGTCGAGAGCGCGCGCGACGGCGAGAGTCGAGATTTGCGAGATGGACGAGCTGGCCGAGTTGTTCCACGCGCCGTTGCGCGCCTGCTCCTCAGCGGCGGCTTTTTCAAGGAGCGCCTGCGGGATCGTCAGAATCACTCCAGCGGCTTCGTGAGCGACCTCGATCGATGCGGAGTGAGCGTCATTGCGGTTGGCCCAGCGTCCGGACGTCTTGGTATTCGATTGCCTGCTGAATGTGCCCCGCACCGGCTGCTTGGCACTGAGGCGCGAGACGGCGGTCTTCAGGTCGAAGAGGGTGTCCGCGTGGGC
>DASXIH010000212.1:0-1975 GCA_036498125.1 Thermoanaerobaculia bacterium | reverse complement strand
AGGTCTGCACGACGGCCTGCAGGTCTTTCGCCGCGACCTTCTGGTTCCCGGTGAACGTGACCGCCGCCAGCTTGAACTGCTGGCCGGGAACGATCTTGAACGTCGTCGTCCAGACGTTCCCCTCCTGCTTCCCGGCGGTGTCGACGGTGACGTTGTAATAGCCGCGCTCCTGGTACGACTTGACGATGGCGTCGGCGGCGCTGTCGATGACGTCTTCGCTGTATCCCTGATTCTTCGAGAACGGCAGCTCGCGGCGGACCGCGCTGCGCGGAACGCCGGTGACCTCGACTTTCACGATCGGTCCCGCCGTCGCGGTGAAGCGGAGTGCCACGGTCTTTGTCGCCTTGTCGTACGTGTTGCTGACGAAGCGGACGCTCGCCTTCCGGTAGTCGTGCTGGAACATGAAGCGCTCCATACGGAGCGCGTCGAGCCGCGCGTCGGCGACACGGAAGGCCTTGCCCGGCCCGCGCTTCATCTGCGCGATGAGCTCGGGCTTCGCGAACGGAGTCGTATCACCGTCGAGCGTGACCGTACCGACCTTCGCACGCGCGCCGGTGGTGACGTGGAAGATGATCTGGGCGCTGCTGGTGGCGCGTGAGAAGTTGGTCTCGGGGTCGACGGTCGCTTCGAGGTAGCCCTCGCGGTTCAGGAACTGCGTGACGGCGATGGAGCTGCGGTCGACGGCATTGAGCGAGAGGACGTCGCCGACGCGGACCGAGATGTCGCGCTCCTCGCGGTCGCGATCGGCGCCGCCGAGGCCGTCGAATTTGATCTCCGTGATGCGGTAGTTGATCGAGAGCACGAAGACCACTTCGACTTGATCGTTCTCTGCCGGATTCGTTTCGACGTGGATGTCGCGGAAGTCGCCGCTTCCGTAGAGACTCTTGATCGACGACTGGACGTCGCGGAGCGAGAGCGGCCGGCCGGGGATCACGGAGATGTATTTCCCGAGCAGACTGGTGTCGAAATTCGCGTCGGCGCGATAGGTGACGCGCGCGACCACCGGGCCGGTGGGCGGGACGGGCGGCGGCGGTTCCTGTTTGTCGACGTTGAGGACCGCGCCTTCGAGCGGCCCCAACGACGCGACCATCGTCACCGGCGTGCCGCTCGCGCCCGACCAATGCCACTGGCCGGCGAAGCGGCGCCGGTAGCGTGCCTCGAGGCGGTATTCGTCGCGCACCTGATCGCGCGTGAGCTGCAGGCTCCACTCGGGATTGACCTGCCACTCGATGAGCGAGCGCGACTTCGTCGTCTGAAGGTTGTAGATGACGAGGATGCGGACGTCGCTCGAGATCGTCTTCTCGAACGTGACCTTCTGCCCCGGATCGGCCACGTTGCCGATATCGGGGTTGTAGGTGAACGTGTCGGCGAACGGAAGGACCTTGCTCGTGAGGAAGCCGAGGCTCTGCGAGAGGATCGATGCGCCGGTCGACGTGACGCCGCCTTGCGTCGTCGTTCCGGCGGTGGGCTTCGTCAAGCCGCCGAAGCCGAGGAGCGAGAAGAGCGTGATGTCGCTGGCGGGCGGATCGCTCGTGATCGTCGGCGTGAAGCGGTCGATCGTGCCGACGAGATTGATCGTTACCTCGACCGGCCCCGACTCGATCTCCGACGTGAAGCCGCCGGACGACACGCGCCCTTCGAGCGTGATGTCGAAGTACGGATCGATGCGGAACGGATTCTGGAACGTGATCGAGCCGCGCGTGACCTGGTACTTGTTCCCCTGCAGCTTGACCGTGCCGCCTTCGTCGAGATTGACGACGCCGAGGATCACCGGATTCGCGAGCGTTCCCTGCACGTCGAGGTCGGCCGAGCCTGTGACGTCGGCAATGTTGTTGCGCACGGCGAGCGTCTCGGGCGCCGTGATGTGCAGCCGGAGGCTGACTTTGTCCTGCCAGTTCGCCGCCGCGATCGGTATCACGCTGCGGCGCGAGAGGACGACGTTCAGGAACGCGGTGCCGAAGTCGAAGTCCTTCGA
>DASXIH010000211.1:0-2303 GCA_036498125.1 Thermoanaerobaculia bacterium | reverse complement strand
TTCCGAGGCGACCGCGAGGTCTTTCTCGAAGCGCTCGAGCTCCGCAATCGCGCGCTCGCGCTGCGATTTCCGCTCGCGCAGGTCGCTGTCGGCCGTGCGGGAGCGTTCTTCCGCGATGATGCGGGCGTCGTCGGCGGCGCGCAGGTCGTCTTCGAGCGCGTGGAGCTCGGCGGCGATGCGGCTGGCGTGCGTCTCGACGTTGCCGAGGTGCGACTCGAGGTCGGAGAGCTGGCGCTTGATGGAGAAGACGCCGGGCGTTGCTCCCTCGGTGCGTCCGCCCATGACGAGCGGTCCGCGGACGATGTCGCCGTCGAGCGTGATGAACGTCGCGCTCGGGCGCTCTTTCGCCCGCTCGATCGCCTCGCGCAGGTTGCCGACGATGTAGGCCTCGGGGATGGCGTGGCGAACGGAGTCCGCGACCGCACCTTCGCCGAGGACTGAGAACGCCGCGTCGCCGCGGCGGGTGCCTTCCCCCGCCGGCGCGTAGTCGAGATTGATGAATGCTCCGCGGCCGGCGCCGCGCTCGCGGAGGCGGTGAATCGCCTCGATCGCGGTCTCGCCGTTCTCGACGACGACCGCCTTCGACACTTCGCGGAGCAGCGTGTCGAGCGCCGCTTCGAATCCGGCGGCGGCGTGCACCGACTCGGCGGCCGAGACGGCGTTCGGGATCAGCTCGAGGATCGCGCGGCGGACGTCTTCGTCCTGCGATTCGAGCGAGGTGAGGAGCGTGCGGAGCGAGTCGATCTTGTACGTGGTCTGCGAGATCGTGTCGCGCGCCGAGGCGAGCGACTCGCGGAGTGAATCGCGGCGTGAGGAGAGGTCGTCGCGCAGCGCGAGCGCTTCGCGCGCATGAATCACCGCCGCATCGAGCGCGTTCTGCGCGTCGACCACACGGCCGTCCCAGTCATGCACGGTCGCGAACGCGCCGGCGCGGTTCTCTGACGCCCGCCGCGCCTGATCGCTCAGCTTCGAGAGGTAGAACTCGCACTTCTCGACCGCGATCTCGATCTGGTGGACCTGGTTGCGCGCCTCGCTGATCTTCGCGATGGTGCGCATGAGGGACTCGCGCGCGTCGGCGAGCGACTTCTCGTGCTGCCGCACCGCGTCCGACTTCTCCTGCCGCTCGCGCTCGAGCTGGTCGGCGACTTCGCGCAGGTGGTTGCGCTCCGCGCGCGCCGCTTCGAGCTGCTGGGTCTTCTCGTCGAGCAGCGCCTGCTGCTCCGCCGCCTCGGTCTCGATGCCGCTGATCTGCGTCTTCGACGTGTCGATGCGCGTCAGCAGGTCGGCGAGGTTCGTCTCCGACTGCTGCAGGAAGGAGCGAAGCCGCTCGACTTCGGCGGTCAGTCCAGCGATCTCCTCGCGGACGTTCGATGCGCGCGCGGCGCGTGCGTTGTGGAGCGATCGTGTTTCGGTCAGCTCGAAGTCGTGCTGCGACTGGTCGCGTTGCAGGTCGGCCTCGCGCGTCTGCGCCTCGGTCACGGCGAGCGTCGCCGCGGCCTGCTCGTCCTGCGCGAGGATGATGCGTCCCTTGTAGAGCCCGCGCTTCGCGGTCGAGAGCTGTTCGCTCAGTTCTTTGTGCCGCCGCGCTTTTCCCGCCTGGCGCTTCAGCGAGTTCAGGTTCCGCGTCACCTCGGCGAGCGTGTCGTCGATGCGGAGGAGGTTCTGCTGCGTCTCGTCGAGCTTCAGCTCCGCCTGGCGCCGCTTCGTCTTGTACTTCGTGATGCCGGCTGCTTCTTCGATGAGGCGGCGGCGGTCCTGCGGCTTGTTCGAGAGGATCAGGTCGATCTTCCCCTGCTCCATCACCGAGTAGTTGCGGATGCCGAGGCCGGTATCCATCAGGATGTCGGAGATGTCCTTGAGGCGGACGCGCTTGCCGTTCAGCCGGAACTCCGACTCGCCGGTGCGGAAGACGCGGCGGTTGATGACGATCTTGCCGTCGTCCGCGAGCTCGCTGTGGCCGTTGCTGGCGCCGAGGGTGAGCGTGACTTCGCCCATCGAGAGGGCGCGCTTGCGCGCGGAGCCCTGGAAGATGACGTCTTCCATCGTCTCGCCGCGGATGTGGGAGGCGCGGTTTTCGCCTAGCACCCAGATCAGCGCGTCGCAGATGTTCGATTTCCCGCAGCCGTTCGGACCGACCACCGCCGTGAGCGGAGACGGGAACGTAAGGTGGGCGGGATCGTAGAAAGACTTGAAGCCGTGGATGTCTAGTTTTTCTAAGCGCAGCATGGACGGTTTGGATGGTACTCCGAAACTTTCACGTGAAATGCAATCGATTTTGGTGTCCGTAAACGCTTGATTCAAAA
>DASXIH010000210.1:0-1593 GCA_036498125.1 Thermoanaerobaculia bacterium | reverse complement strand
AGCTCGTCGATGAACAGGATGATGTCGCCGCGCTGGGTGATCTCCTTCATCACCTTCTTCAGGCGCTCTTCGAACTCACCGCGGTACTTCGACCCGGCGACAAGCGCGGCGAGGTCGAGGCTGTAGATCTGCTTGCTCTTCAGCAGGTCGGGCACCTGGTTGTTGGCGATCCGCTGCGCGAGGCCTTCGACGACGGCGGTCTTGCCGACGCCCGGCTCGCCGATCAGCACCGGGTTGTTCTTCGTGCGGCGCGAGAGGATCTGCATGATCCGCTCGATCTCGGTCTGGCGGCCGACGACGGGATCGAGCTTGCCCTCGGTCGCGAGCTTCGTGAAGTTGCGGCCGAACTGGTCGAGCAGCTTCGAGCTCTTGCCCTTCTCGCTCGCCGGGCCGGCACCGCCCTGCCGCCGGCCGGGGCCGGACAGCATGCGGATGATCTCGTTGCGAATCTTCTCGGCGTCTGCGTCGAAGTCGAGCAGGATGCGCGCGGCAACTCCTTCGTTCTCGCGCACGAGCCCGAGCAGGATGTGCTCGGTGCCGATGTAGTTGTGTCCGAGCGACAGCGCTTCGCGCAGCGCGAGCTCCAGGACCTTCTTCGCGCGCGGCGTGAACGGGATCTGGCCGGTTGTGACTTCGTCACCCTGGCCGACGATGCGGGCAACTTGCGCGCGGACTTCCTCGACGGTGATGTCGAGCGATTCGAGGACGCGGGCGGCAAGGCCCTCCTCTTCGCGCAGCAAGCCGAGCAGGATGTGCTCGGTGCCGATGTAGTTGTGCTTCAGCGCCCTGGCTTCGTCCTGGGCGAGGACGACAACCTGGCGAGCCCGTTCAGTGAACCGTTCGAACACTCAGTGACCTTCCTTCCGCCTGACATGACGCAGCAAACTGAGGCGCCATGGTACTCCGCGCACCGGGGGTCCCGCGGCGCGCGGAAAGTTGCTGGAAATCACAATGTGGTGAACTCTCGAACTTAGTTCGTCACGAACCGTTCCGAGGCTTCGATGCCCTTCTGGACGAACTAAGTTCGTGCCTGTGAGCGTCGCCTAGTCGCGTTCGCGCAGTGCAGGGAAAAGGATCACGTCGCGGATCGCATCGCTGCCCGTAATCACCATGGCGAGTCGGTCCATGCCGATGCCGCAGCCCCCGTTTGGCGCCATGCCGTACGACATCGCCTCCACGTAGTCGGGATCGCCGGGCTCGGCCTCCGCGTCGCCGGCGTCACGTTCGGCCTCCTGCAGGGCGAAGCGCTGCGCCTGCTCCTCGCTGTCGTTCAGCTCGCTGAAAGCGTTCGCGAACTCCATCCCGCCGACAACCGCCTCGAAGCGCTCGACGATGTTCGGGTCGTCGTCGCTCACGCGCGCGAACGGCGAGAGCTGCAACGGCCAGTCGTAGACGATCGTCGGCTGGATCAGCTCCGACTCGACGAAGTGCGAGTACGCATGGTCGGCAAGCTGCGACCACGTGCGGTCGCCGCCGGTATCCACCCCTGCGGCGTTGAGCTTCGTGCGCAGCTCGTCGGCATCCTGCGACCACACGCCCTTCGCCTCGAGCGCGTCGACGAACCGAATCTCCTGCCAGTTCGAGAGGTCGATC
>DASXIH010000209.1:0-2438 GCA_036498125.1 Thermoanaerobaculia bacterium | reverse complement strand
CGCAGAAGCGCCTCGGCCTCGGCGCGCCGAGATTCGTCTGCAAGCTCGTAGGCCATGCTCTCGAAGGCGGCGACGTTCTTACGTTCGAACTTCAGCGCCTCCTAGAAACTCGCATTCACCCGATCGCGGCTGAAAAGAGCGGATTCTCCGGTTCGACCAATAGCTGCCCCCTGGAGGGCGTACATCATGGAGCGGCACTTGTCGTCGCATTGCGGCGAGCGGATCGTCCGGCGCACGAGCGCGAGCGCGGACGCCGGGTCCCATCGGTTGGCGTTCATGAGGTAGAGCGCCTCTGAATACGGCATGAACTGCTCGACCGAGAAGTGTGCGGAATCCGTCAGCAGCGCATCGAGCTGGTTCTTCTTGCTCTCCCGGTAGTGGCCGTCGATCGTCGTCGCGGCGGGCCGCTGTTCATTCGCCGCCATGCATGCGACGCAGACGAAGACGGGATCGGGTCCGATCGAAGCCGCCAGGACGTCGAACGACGTGGCGGACCGTTCGCCGATGAGCAGGAAACTCCCCGCTATCGTCCCGGCGAGCCATCGAGTCGTCAGCGTACCGCGCGCTGCCGTAGGAGAAGGTCGCGGGTGAAGAGTTGGGCGACGTTGGCGGCGGCGGAGTCGATGCGGGCGTAGGTGAATGTGAATCCGGCCGGTGCCGGCGTCACTTCGACGTCAAACGAATCGACTGCTCCGACCACGACCCAGTCGTCCTGGTCGAGGATCATTGCACGCACCTCCTCGAGAAAACCGACCTGCCAGCTCGACGCGACGACGAATGTGTCGCCGCGCGCCGCGATGCTCAGCCGGCCGAACGTGGTGGTCGGAGGCGCGATCACTCTGGCCGGCTGTGCGGTGAGCGTATCGGCGGAAAACTCCATGGTATTGATCCCGTCGCTTTCGACCCATGCCGCAACGACACGCGAGCCCGTGGCCGCGGCCGCCAGCTTCGCGACGTCCCGAGGCTCGTTGTAGAGAAGCGTGGGGTTCGCTGGATCGATCGGGACGCCCGACCGCGTGATCCGCGCGGCTGCGATGCCTGACGTCGAGTAGCCGCCGGGCAACAACTTCTGTAGGTTGAATAGGAAAACGAACGACGAACCGGTCCAGAGGACGCGAGGGTGGACCAGGCCGGTAGTGCCGGCAGGGGGGCGGCTGACCGTGATCGGCGACGAATCGACAACCGCTCCTCCCGTGCTCACGCGCTTCGCCTCGAGGCCGGATTCATCCGGCCATGCAGCGACGAACGTCTCGCCGTCGCTAGCGACATCAATCCCGGCGAAGGCGAATGCCTTCTGCCCTGCGGACCCGTCCGCCAATACGATCGGCGAATCATCCAATCGCTTTCCGTCCGCGCTGACGCGGCAGGCGAGCACCTGCGTGCCGGTGCTGCCGGTGCGGAGCCAGACGATCAGCGCCGTGTCTCCTGCCACCGCAACCTCTGGCTGATACTGGGATACCTCAAACATGGAGGGAGCGATCGTGAGCGTCGCTCCGCCATCGATCGACGCTTCGATCGATCCACCCGTGTCGCCGCCGACCCAGACCGTGAGAGGCCGGCCTCCGAGGAGAGCGGTCACGGGCGAGCGCTGGATCTCAGGGGCGTTGCTGAGGCGCGTCGAAGGAAGGGATGAAGACGCGAGTTCGTCGAAGCTTCTGACCACGCGCGCGAACGCGTCGGAACGGATGAGCCCAATCTCCGACGGCGTTGCCGACCAAACCAATGCGGTCTTGCCGTGGCCGGCAGCGAACTGCAGCGTCGCGTTGTCGACGATGGTGAAGAATCTTGAGTCAATCGGAGCGCCGGCATCGTTCGCGAGGACGCCGTAGACGTTGAATGTGATGAGGAGCTTCGATCCGTCGAAAGCGATTCTGGGTACGGAGCTGACGTTGCCCGGGAACGGGAAAACGATCTCGTGAATGAAACCGATTGGCTGGTCGACGGCGCCGAGGATCTGTACCTGCACGGACACGCCTAACTTGTCGTAGGACCCGATCCACGCGAGCGCGAACCGATCCCCCATCGACACGACGCTGAACGCGTAAAACCCGGTGGATGCGAGTCTCTCGTGCACGACGACCTGGTCACTCTCGTCGATCGTTACATCGGTGATGCCGGATCCGTACTGAAGCAGCACGTGGTATGCGCCGTCGTTCGTGGTCACGACCTGGGCCGACTGACCCAAGATGGAAGGTTCCCTGTGGCGCAGGCCGGCCGGCCTTCCTGCCGAATCGAGCCGCAGCCATGTCATTACGTTCTGCGTATCGAAGGAGACGAGGAGGTACCCGTGACCATTCGACGCCACGGTCGCTGACGATACGAACAGCGAAGAAACCACGAGGTTCGGCTCTCCGGAGGGCTGACCGTTGTGGTCGAGGAGTTGCGTGTAGACGCCGAGAGACGTCGTGGCGGCGGCCAGGTAGGCGGAGCCGTCAGAG
>DASXIH010000208.1:0-2355 GCA_036498125.1 Thermoanaerobaculia bacterium | reverse complement strand
AGTTCACGATCATCGCGGACGGCAAGCTGCGCGACGTCGAGGCGCATGACGACCGCACCGAGACGCTCGACTACGACCTCGTCTGGCTCCGCATCTCGGGCGGCGGCGCGCGGATGACGATCTCGCCGGCTGACGACACGCGGTACCGCCTCACGTCGATCGGGAAATCGAGCAAGTCGTTCGCGCGGATCTACTCCGTCCGCGACGAGATCGAGACCTTCGTCTCCCGCGACACCTTCACCACGCTGCACTACCGGAAGATGCTGAAGGAAGGGCGCAACTCGAAGGACGAGACGACGGTCATCGATCCGGCGACGCACATCGCCACGCGGCGCGGCGACGAGTTCACCAACGTCCCCCCGATCGTCTTCGATCCCCTCTCGCTGATCTACTACATGCGAGGATTCCCGCTCAAGGCCGGCGCCGTGCTGAAGTTCACGATCATCGCGGACGGCAAGCTGCGCGACGTCGAGGCGCACGTCGACCGCACCGAGACGCTCGACACGCCCGCCGGCAAGTTCAACTGCTTCGTCGTCGAGCCTCACATGGAGGCGGCCGGCATCTTCCGCGAGGATGCGAAGAGCCAGATGACGATCTGGTACAGCGACGACTGGCGGCACCTCCCGGTCCGCATCCGCTCCGAGGCGAAGGTCGGTGCAATTACGGCGACGCTGCGAAGCGTTTCAAGCGGTTACTGGTCGGCTGAGCCCGGCGACGTAAAGCCCTCCAAATAAACCTGCGATTGATATTGTTCATCGCGCCGGAGTACCGTTCCACCTGATTTCGTCCAATGAGTATCCGTCTCGGCGAGCTACTGACTAAAGCCAGCCTGATCACGCAGGATCAGCTCAAGGAAGCCCTGCGCGTTCAGAAGGAAACGGGCGGAAAGCTCGGCGAAACGCTCATCAAGCTCGGCTTCGTCGCCGAGGAAGACATCACCGAGTGCCTCTCGCAGCAGTTCGGCGTCCCGTCGATCAACCTGCAGCACTTCGAGATCGACCCGGGCGTCATCAAGCTGATCTCCTCCGAGGTCGCCCGCAAGTACAACATCCTGCCGGTCAACAAGACCGGCGCCACGATCACGATCGCGATGGCGGACCCCACCAACGTCTTCGCGATGGACGACATCAAGTTCATGACCGGCTACAACGTGGAGCCGGTCGTGGCCTCGGAGCTCGGGATCAAGGCTGCGATCGACAACTACTACGGCACGACCTCGTCGATCGAGCTGAAGAAGGTCATGGAAGACCTTCAGACCGAGGCGAGCGAAGACCTCGAAGTCCTCGAGGAGGACGAAGAGCTCGACGCCGAGGCGCTCGCTGAGGGCGCCGAAGAAGCCCCGGTCGTCAAGCTCGTGAACCTGATCCTCACCGACGCCATCCGGCGCGGCGCGTCCGACATCCACATCGAGCCGTACGAGAAGGAGTACCGCGTCCGGTTCCGGGTCGACGGGATCCTGTACGAGATCATGAACCCGCCGCTCAAGCTGCGCGACGCGATCACGTCGCGCATGAAGATCCTCTCCAAGCTCGATATCTCGGAGAAGCGCCTCCCGCAGGACGGCCGCATCAAGCTCAAGGTCAAGCTCGAGGACAAGAACAAGGAGCTCGACTTCCGCGTCTCGGTCCTCCCGACGCTCTTCGGCGAGAAGATCGTGCTCCGGCTCCTCGACAAGGACAACCTCCGCCTCGACATGACGAAGCTCGGCTTCGAGCCGGAGTCGCTCGCCATCTTCGAGGAGGCGATCTTCAAGCCGTGGGGCATGGTGCTCGTCACGGGCCCGACCGGCTCGGGCAAGACGAACACGCTCTACTCGGCGCTTGCGAAGGTCAACTCACCCGAAGTGAACATCATGACGGCGGAAGACCCGGTCGAGTTCAACCTCCCCGGCATCAACCAGGTGCAGATGAAGGAGTCGATCGGGCTGAACTTCGCCGCAACGCTCCGGTCGTTCCTCCGGCAGGACCCGAACATCATCCTGGTCGGCGAGATCCGCGACTTCGAGACGGCGGAGATCGCGATCAAGGCGGCGCTCACGGGCCACCTCGTGCTCTCGACGCTGCACACGAACGACGCGCCGTCGACGATCAACCGCTTGATGAACATGGGAATCGAGCCGTTCCTCGTGGCCACTTCGGTCCAGCTCATCGCTGCTCAGCGGCTGGTGCGGCGCATCTGTTCCAACTGCAAGGAAGAAGTTGAGGTTGCGCCTCCGGCACTCCTCAATCTCGGCTACAAGAAGGACGAGATCGGTACGTTCACCATCTTCAAGGGGCGGGGCTGCGAAAAGTGCAACAACACCGGCTACAAGGGCCGCGTCGGCTTGGTCGAAGTCATGGAGATCGACGACAGCAT
>DASXIH010000207.1:0-2338 GCA_036498125.1 Thermoanaerobaculia bacterium | reverse complement strand
CCTGCGCCCCGGAACCGCCACCCAGGGCGCAGGCTGGAAGCCTGCGCTACACGAGAGTCAGTGACGCGCGGCACGCCGGCGACTTGGAGTGCCGATTTCGAAGGTCGCCCTCGCCTGGTTATCCGCCGGAGTGTCGTCGTTCGTGGCGCTGGTGGTCGCGGTGGCGGTGACGGTTCCAACCGACTCGGGGGCCAGCACGACGACGGTGAACGTGCGCGATTCTCCCGAGACGAGTGTGCCGATGTCGCACGGGCCGGCGGTGCAGGGGAGGGTGCTGGAGATGGCCGGGAGCGAGGCCGAGTTGCTGACCGACAGCGCGACGCCGTCTGCGTTGACGCCGCTGCTGTTGTGCAGCGTCACCGTGTAGGTGACGGCGTCTCCCGGCTTCACTTGCGACGGCGATGCGGAGATCGTCACGGAGACGTCGGCGCTCGGCGGTGGAGTCCCGATGAACGTCGTCGCGACGACGACGTCGTTCAGGTTGGAGGTGTCGAACGAGGAGCCGACGTCGACCTTCGAGGTGACGCTTCCGGTGGCGTTCTGCGGCACCACGGCCGAGAACGCGATCACCGCGACCGTTCCGGGCGTCATGATGTCGGTGGTGCAGCCGACAGGCGTGCCGTTCGCGCCGCCATTGCAGCGCCATCCGTCCGGCGCGCTGACGCTCGAGATGTCCAGCGGCGTCAGGCCGTTCCACATCGTGAGAAAGGCGTTCGGGTCGTGCGCGTCGTAGGGGCCGCCGCTCGTGATGGTGGCCGTTGCCGTGAGCGTCGCGCCGGCGTCCGTGCTTCTCGGCGCCGAGAGCGACGCCGCCGGATCGTTGGGGCCAATGACGTAGGCGGTCAGTGTCTTCGTCCGGTCGGCCAACGGAGTCGTGATGCCGTTTCCGAGAATCGTGAACGTGAACAGCAGCGGTGTATCCGGAACCGCATTCTTGTCAGTGGAGACCAGCAACTCGATGTAGTCATAGCTCCGCAGTCCGATCGTCGACGGCGCGGAGCAGTCGACGACGGACGCCGACGGCCGCGAGCAGGTGAGGTTCGCCGGCGGCGTCACGATCTCCGCAAAAGCGGTGTGAGCCGGCAGGTCGATCCGCAGATGAAAGTCCGTGATCTCGCCCGGACCGGGAAGCGTGTAGCTGGCGAAGAAATCCAGCGTTGATCCCGGAGGGGTGGCCCGATTCCCCGAGGCGATGAGCGTGACGGCAGCATCCGCGCGCGCCGTCCGTGCCGAGAGAAACACGACGGTCAGGAGCACTGCGATCCCGACCTTGCGAACCATCGCGACCACTATAATCTTGAGCATCTGATCACTGGTACGAAGCCGCGGGTCCTGGCGTCCATCGTCCTGACGAGTCTGCCGCTGCTGACGGCGTGTCATCGCACGGCGAAGCGCGTCGACGGCATGATAGCGGTCGGCAAGTATTCGGAAGCGGAGTCGCTGCTGGTTCCGATGGTTCAGAAAGATCCCGACGATCCCGAGCTCCACTTTCTCCTCGGCAAGGTCTATCTCTACACCGACCATCCGGCGGCCGAAGCCGAGCATCAGTTCGACCTCGCCGCCGTCAACGCGAAATGGAAGCCGAAGATCGCGCGCGCCTACTCCGATGCGTTCGACGTCGTCCTGCGAGGCGACGACGACACGAAAGCAGGCGAGTACATGGTTCAGGCGACGCGTGCCGACGAGTCGCTGAAGGACGACGCGTGCCGGCGCCTCGCGCCTGCGGTGGAGCAGCGGCACACGGACGGGAAGACGTATCGCAATCTGCTGCGGGCGGAGGGAGCGATCGGCGGAGCGTGCGCCGCGGTGGCGGTCAAGCAGATCCGGTCGCTGATCAGCGGAAGCGACAAGATCCTCGACATCGCGATGCTCACCGACGTGTGAATCGGCATCGACAAACACCAGTCGCATGAGGCGGCGGTTCACCTGCGGGAGACTGCTCAGTCGTTGCAGGAAAAGGATCACGACCTCGCGCGCGATGTGCTGCTGCTCGCCCTCAAAGCCGACCCCACGATCAGCGGCGATCTCGAGACGGTGATCCTCCGCTCGCAACTCGGCGTCAGCGAGAGCTCGGCGTCGGCGGAGACCATCGAGGTCCTCGGGCCGGTCGAGGAGACGATCAAGCTCATGACGACGATCGCGAAGGCCGTCGAGGCCTATGCGACGGATCACAACAAGTATCCGGCGGTGAGTTGGGACGCCCTGCAGCCGATGCTCATCCCGACCTATACCCGCGAACTGCCTCAGAACGACACCTGGGACCACCGGTTCACCTACGTCGGCGCGGAAGACGGCCAGACATACTGGGTCATCTCCGCCGGCCCGGACGGCGCCGTCT
>DASXIH010000206.1:0-4379 GCA_036498125.1 Thermoanaerobaculia bacterium | reverse complement strand
AGATGCTCGCCGATCCCACGCCCGACGTCCGCATCGAGGTGATGCAGGCGCTGCGGCACTTCAAGCACCCGCAGGTGCAGAACGCGCTGCTGCAGATGGCGGCGAACGATCCGGAACGGAACGTCCGCGCGCGCGCCATCGACATCCTCGACGAGATCGCGCTCAGCGAGAACACGTCGCCGGCGCAGATCGACACGGTCCGGAAACAGGCGCTCACGGTGACCGGGAAAGCGGGCGACGCCAAGCTCAACACGCTCCTCATCGCCACCCGCAACCAGGGCGGCTCCGACTTCCACCTCTCCGTCGGCCAGCCGCCGATCGTGCGCATCTCCGCCGACCTCCTCCGCGCGCAGGCCGAGCCGTTCACGCCGGAGCAGACCGAGGAGATGCTGCGGGAGATCCTGACGCCGGCGCAGTGGTCGACGCTCGAGAAGGAGCATCAGCTCGACTTCTGCTACTACATCCCGCAGGCGGGGCGCTATCGCGGCAACGTTTTCTACGACCAGAAGGGGTACAACGCCGTCTTCCGCGTCATCCCCGAAAAGCCGCCGACGATCCTCGAGCTTGGACTTCCCTCCCATCTCGCTGAGATCTCCGACTATCACCAGGGGCTCGTCATCGTCTGCGGACCGTCGGGCTCCGGCAAGTCGACGACGCTCGCGGCGCTCGTGAACCTCTTCAACGAGACGCGCGCAGATCACGTGCTGACGATGGAAGACCCCGTCGAATTCGTGCATCCGTTCAAGAGCTGTCTCGTCAACCAGCGCGAGGTCGGATCGCACACGCAGTCGTTCGCGCGTGCCCTCCGCGCGGCGCTGCGCGAAGACCCCGACGTCATCGTCATCGGCGAGCTGCGCGACAACGAGTCGATCACGCTGGCGCTCACCGCCGCCGAGACAGGCCACATCGTCCTCGGCACGCTCAACTCGACGAGCGCGGCGAAGGCGATCGACCGCATCCTCTCCAGCTTCCCCGCCGACGAGCAGCCGCAGATCCGCGCCTCGCTCTCCGAGTCGATGAAGTACTGCATCGCGCAGCGGCTCCTTCCGGCGAAGGACGGGCGCAAGCAGGTCGCCGCGTTCGAGGTGCTGAAGGGAACGACCAACATCGCCAACATGATCCGCGACGAGAAGACGTATCAGATCTACTCCGCGATGCAGATCGGACGCGGCCTCGGCATGCAGACGTTCGACGAAGCGCTGAAGGACCTTCTCAAGCGCGACCAGATCACCGCCGAGACGGCGTACCTCGCCGCACAGAAGAAAGAAGACTTCGAACCGATGGTCTCCCCCGCATTCATCGCAGGAACGAAGACGGTATAAACGATGGCCTCCAACAAGATCGACCGCTTCCTCCGACTGATGAACGACCGCGGTGCGTCGGATTTCCATCTGACCGTCGGCCGGCCGCCGATGCTGCGCGCCGCCGGAGCGATGGAGCCGATCCGCTACCGGGTGATCTCCGAGATGGACTTCAACGAGATGCTCTCGGCCGTCACGCCGAAGCGCAACTGGGAAGAGTTCCTCGAAGGGGGCGACACCGACTGGGCGTATGAGATCCCGAACGTCGCGCGCTACCGTGTGAACGTCTTCCGCCAGCAGCGCGGCGCCGGCGCGGTCTTCCGCATCATCCCGTCGAAGATCATGACGCTCGAGCAGCTCGGCCTCCCCGAGCAGCTCCGGCGCATCGCGGCGCTCCGCAGCGGCCTCGTGCTCGTCACCGGCCCCACCGGCTCCGGCAAGTCGACGACGCTCGCCGCCATCATCGATCTCATCAACGACACCCGATCGCAGCACATCATCACCATCGAAGACCCGATCGAGTTCGTCCATCCGAACAAGAAGTGCCTCATCCACCAGCGCGAGATCGGCACGCATGCGAAGTCGTTCGCTGAGGCGTTGAAAGCAGCCGGCCGCGAAGACCCCGACATCGTTCTCGTCGGCGAGATGCGCGATCTCGAGACGATCCAGATGGCGCTCAACGCCGCCGAGCGCGGCACGCTCGTCTTCGGCACGCTGCACACGAACAACGCGGCGAAGACGATGGACCGCATCATCAGCGTCTTCCCAGCTCCCGAGCAGGACGGAATCCGCGGCGTCCTCGGCGAGACGATCCGCGCCGTCGTCGCGCAGCAGCTCATGCCGAAGCTCGGCGGCGGCCGCGTCGCCGCCATCGAGATCCTCTTCGCCTCCCCCGCCGTCGGCAACATGATCCGCGAGGGAAAGACCCCGCAGATCACGTCCGCCATCCAGACGGGCGTGAAGGAAGGGATGATCGACATGGACTCGTCGATCAAGAAACTCTACGAAGAGAAAAAGATCTCCGCCCGCTCCGCGTACGACAAAGCGATCGACAAAGAGCAGTTCAAAGACATCCTGCAGGCCGAGGGGATGCGGGAGTAGGACGCGGCTGGTTCAGAATCGCTCCTGCACTCCCACGAGATAGTTCATGCGTGCGGTGAGCTGCGTCCCGTTCACGTTCTGGACGACCGGCACCTGCACATAGCCATAGAACGACGTCGCGTGTGAAAGGGAGAAACGGACTCCCGGGCTGAGATAGACGAACGTTCCGCCGGTGAGGTCGGGATTCTCCTCGGTGTCGCCGATCGCGTCCTTGTCGCGATGCCGGACATTCACCTGCCCGAGGAGATGCAGCTTCTCGGTCAGCGGGTACTCAGAGCCGGCGTTGAGCTGGAGCTCGTTGCCGAGGCGGTAGCGGTGCGTCCCGCGTCCATTCGCGCGGTACGAGATCGACGCGAAGAACGGAATGAGGGTCGTCTTCCCCATCATCCCCTGCAGCGAGGTGTCGCGCAGAATGCCGCTCTGCCAGGTGGCGCCGAGGAGGATGTCGGTCGAGCCGCTGCCGGGCTGGATCGGGACTTCGCCTTCTTCAGGGTCGTCGCCGCGGCTCACCTCGTGCTCGGCGCCCGTCGGGAACTTCACACCGCCCGAGAGCCAGAGCGACGAGCCGACGGGCGAGTCGCCGCGCCACGCGCGCCAGCGCGCCTGAAGCGAGGCGTCGCCGAAGTCGTGGAAGCGCCACTGCTCCGGATTGCCGGTCGCGACTTCGATGTGGTCGTGCTCACGGCTGATGTACGGCGCCGTCGCGACGAATAGCAGTGACGGCGTGGCGCGATAGCTGAGCGTCAGCGTCGCGACGCGGTTGAACGACTGGAGCTCGAGGTGCTCGGTCTCCGGGACGTGTCCTCGGAGACGGTCCTGCTTGATGTACTGGAACGACAGATCGGCGACGAGCGTCGAGGTGTCGGTGAGACCGAGGGCGTGGAGATCGATGGGGCACGACGACGAGCCGCAGCTCCCGAAAAGCTGCGGCGCAAATGCGAAGCAAAGCAGGATGGCAAGTTTCCCGCGCATGGGACCCCCTATTTCGGTGCTTGGTGGATTAGCGGTTGGCGCTTAGGACGCGCGCGGGGGTGGGGGGTCGGGTGGGGTGGTGGCGTGGTAGGACGGGGTTACGGGGTTCGGATGGGCGATCGGCTGGGGCGCCGGCAGGCGTTCCTCGATTTCATTCGCTAGGACCGCGACCACCTGATGCGCAATGGCGACTTGCTCGTCGCTCCCGCACGAACGGATTCCGTATCCATCGCGCGAGGGAGGTGGATGCATCGGACAGGACTTATTGGTCTTCCCGATACAGCAAGGAGCCACCGCGCAGGCATCCGCACGCCTCGCCAGAAGATCGCCGATTGTGGGGGCGACTACCAGCAGAAGGGTGACGACTCCTGTGCAGACCCTCAGCACAGCGCCAGTCTATCCCCCTCGCCTCAGAACTTGTAGAGCAGGGCCGCGAACAACGCACCGTCTCCTTTCTTCACAGTCACGACAGGAGGCCGGGTCTTGTAGTCGTACGCGTAGGCGAGTTTCAGCTCCAACCGGGCGGCGACCGTGGTCGTGAGGCCGGCGTCGAAGTGGTAAAGCGCGTCGCCGAAGTCCTTGGTCTTCCAGATGCCGGTGAGCTTCTGCACGAACTTGCTCGTCGGCGACAGCGCCCAGTCGAAGTTCTCGCCGGCCTTCAGCGCACCACTCGACGTGCGGCCGAGCGAGCTGCGCTCGACCTCCGCACCGGCGGCGCCATCGATCGTCAGGTTCCGTCTGTCGCTCTTGATCAGCCGGTAGCCGCCACCCGCGAGCGGCGCCACGAAGTAGTCGATGTCCGTGAACGGATCGCGGAGGTAGTTCACCTCGGCGAACGCAAACGTCCGGTCGGAGAGGTTGTACTCGTACCGCGCGTCCGCCGTCGCCTTGTCGACGTTCGTCACACCGTCCGACTCGCCGCGCAGGTAGAGCGCGTCCGCCTTGAACACCACCTTCGTCTTCGGGTCGTACTTCGTCGTGAACGAAAGGTTGTAGTTCTTCGTG
>DASXIH010000205.1:0-3646 GCA_036498125.1 Thermoanaerobaculia bacterium | reverse complement strand
CCCATCTTCCCGTAGCCGTGCAGCGCGATCTTCATACTGGTTCCCCCTCATCCGGCCTTCGGCCACCTTCTCCCCGCTTCGCGGGGCGAAGGGTAGGTTTGCCCTCGCCCCGCGAAGCGGGGAGAGGGAGACACGGACCCCGAGCGCAGCGAGGGGGAAGTGCGGGTGAGGGGTGTTTCATACCGTCACCGCTGTCTCAAACAGCGCGTTGTGGATCGCGCGGACGGCGCCATCGGCCTCGGCGTCGTCGACGACGATGCTGAGGTTCAGACCGGAGCGGCCGAGAGAGATCATCTTGACGCTGACGCCGTCGAGCGCGCCGAGGATCCGCGCGCCGACGCGCGAGTCCGACATCACGTTCTGTCCGACGACCGCGATGATGCACTGGTTGTCGAGCGTCTCGACCGTTTCCGCGATCTCGTGGAGCTTCCGGTCGAGCTCCTCCATGTTCTGCCGCTCGTCCACGGTCACCGACACCGAGACCTCGGACGTCGCGATGAGGTCGACCGAGATCCCGAGCTTCTCGAAGACGTTGAACAGCCGCGCCAGGAACCCGTGCGCGCCGAGCATCTTGTTCGAAGTGACGTGCACCATCGTGACGTTGCGCTTCCGCGCGATCGAGCGTGGGCCGGCGGAGGCGTCGGTCGCCCGCGTGATCACGGTGCCGGGCGACGACGGGTTGTGCGTGTTGAGCACGCGTACCGGAATGTTCGCGGTCATCGCCGGCTCGAGCGTCCGCGGGTGGAGCTTCGCGCCGAACTGCGCCAGCTCGGCCGCTTCGTCGAACGAGATGTGGTCGATGACGTGCGCGCCCGGGACGAGCCGCGGGTCGCAGGTGAGCAGGCCGTCGACGTCCGTCCAGATCTGAACTTCCTGTGCATGCACCGCTGCCGCGACGATCGCGGCGCTGTAGTCGGAACCGTTGCGCCCGAGGGTGGTCGTCGCGCCGGCCGGCGTGCGGCCGATGAAGCCGCCCATCACCGGGATGTGTCCGCGCTCGACGATCGGCAGCAGCGCTTTCCTGGCCGCGGCGGTCGTCGCCTCCATGTCCGGCGTCGCCCCGCAGAAGTGGTCATCCGTAATGACGACCTCCTCGGAATGGACATGCTCGGCCGGCAACGCGCGCATCATCATCGTGTAGGCGAAGAGGACGGAGGAGAGCTTCTCGCCGATGGAGACGACCTTGTCGCTCGCGCGCGGCGTGATCTCGCCGAGGAGCGCGATGCCGCGCAGGATCGTGTCGACCTCCTCGATCTGCCGGTCGAGCTGTTTGATGAACGCCTCGAAGAAGTCGAACTTCTGCTGCACGAGCCGCATCGCGACGTCTTCGTGGCGCTGGCGAACAGCGCGGATGATCTCCGAGACGCGCTCCGGCTTCTGCTCGCGCGCCGCTTCGCTCGCCGCGACCAGGTCGTTCGTGACGCCTGCGAGCGCCGAGACGACGACGATCGGGTCGAGGTGGCGGCGCTCGGAGACGATGTCGATCGCCTCCGCGACGCGGTCGGCATTGCCGACGGACGTGCCGCCGAACTTGATGACGATCACAGCAGGCCCTTCGCTTCGAGCAATTCCGCGTTGAGGAGCGCCGCGCCGGCGGCGCCGCGAATGGTGTTGTGGACGAGCGCGACCATGCGGAGGTCGAGGAGCGGGCATGGACGAAGGCGGCCGATCGAGACGCTCATGCCGCCTTCGCGCTCGCGGTCGAGCCGCGGCTGCGGACGGTCCGGCAGGTCGATGTAGTGGATCGGCTTCACGGGTGCCGACGGGAGCTTCATCCGCTGCGGCTCGCCGGTGAACGACTCCAGCGCGTCACGCACTTCGTCGAGACTCACACTCTGAGACTGGAGCTTCAGCGAGATCGTCATCAGATGCCCGTCGATCGTCGGTACCCGATTCGTCTGCGCCGAGATCCGCATCGGCGCGAATTCGAACGCGTCGCCGTTCCAGCGCCCGAGGATCTTTCGCGGCTCGATCTCGATCTTCTCTTCCTCGCCGCTGATGTACGGGATGACGTTGTCCAGGATCGCGAGCGATGAGACACCGTTGTAGCCGGCGCCCGACACCGCCTGCATCGTGGTGACGTGGAGCTGGTCGATCCCCCAGCGGCGCTCGATCGGCGCGATCGCGAGAGCGAGACCCATCGTGGAGCAGTTGGAGTTCGTGATGATGTAGCCGCGCCCGCCGCGACGACGGCGCTGGTGTTCGATCGCAGCGATGTGGTCCGAGTTGATCTCCGGCAACAGCAGCGGGACGTCGGCGTCCATCCGGTGGTTCTTCGAGTTCGTGACGACGACGGCGCCGCGGTTCGCGTACAAATCCTCCGCCTCGCCTGCAACCGAGGAGTCGAGGCCGGAGAAGAGGAGCCTCGATTCGAGCTCGCCGCCGAGCGACTGCACCTTCAGGGCGGCGGCGGCATCGGGAAGCAGCGTGTCGAGCCGCCAGTCGGCAGCCTCGCCGTAGAGCTTTCCGGCGCTGCGCTCCGAGGCGACGACTTCGTGCAGCCGGAACCAGGGGTGGTGCTCGAGGAGCTGCACGAAACGCTGGCCGACTGAGCCGGTGGCGCCGAGGACGGCGACAGGAATCCGGTCAGAGCGCGTGGCGGTCATGCAAAGTCGATTCTAAAGCGAAGAGCACGCCTACCGCGGCGATGTGGACGAGCCGTAGAGCCGCGAGATGCGCCGCAAACGGTCCGACGCCGATGCTGCCGAGGTGTGCGGTGAACGGCGCGTGCAGCGGACCCCACGTAAAGAGGGCGTTTCTGCCGGCCGGTGACGTCACTCCCGCGTAGTCATGGAACAGCGCGACCTCGGTGACGACGACGTCCCACGCGATCAGCCAGACAGCGGCGAGTCGCGCGTGCTTCGCAAAGAGGCAGATCAGGAGCGGGGCAAGGGCGTACCAGTACCATCCCTCCTTCCCCCCGAGCGGCAACGCGAGTCCGGCGGCGCGCGCCTGGCGGATGAACGCTGCGGCGTTGACGGCCTGTGCGAGCGCGAACGCGGCTAAGGCGAATGCCGCGGCTGCAAAGTACGGCGATCTCCGTCCTCGGGCGAGCGCGATCAAAGGCACGACATAGAGCAGCATCGCGAGCGGACGCAATGCGTCGGCGTGCTGCCCGCTCGTCCAGACCAGCGACGCGAGCGTGATCTTCGCCATCTGCCCCCACGCGATCGGTTGCGGAGCGCCGCTATGTGCCGGAGCGTCGAACCCGAAGTCGCCGAACGCGTTGTGCGTGTGCGTCGAGAGGTAATGCATCGTCAGCAGCGCGCTGATCGCACACGCGGCGACGACGATCGCGATGCGCAACCACGATCCTCGTTGCACCCGCAAGAAGACGAGCGCCACGATCGCGATCGGCCAGACGTAAAGCTTCGTCGCAATCGCGAGCGCCCACAGGAGAGCCTCGAGGAGTGTTCCCTTCCTAGTTGCGCTGACCACGATGGCGCACGCCGCGAGCGCGCACGCCATCGCGTCGTTGCTCGCCCGGATGACGAGCGTGATCCACGTCGGGAGCGACGCGATGAGCACGGCGACCGCCGCGCCGCGCGGGCCGAAGTATTGGTGGCCGAGCGACGCGGCGGCGAGGATGACGATCAGTGCGAAGAAGGCGGAGAACAGCCGTAGCCGCCGCAGCTCCGCAACGGCG
>DASXIH010000204.1:0-12025 GCA_036498125.1 Thermoanaerobaculia bacterium | reverse complement strand
GCTTTCTTCTGCAACAGCGGGACGGAGGCGAACGAAGCGGCGCTGAAGTTCGCGCGGCTCGCGAATCCGGGAAAGAGCGGCATCGTGGCGCTTGCGGAGAGCTTCCACGGCCGCACCGCCGGCTCGCTCTCGATGACCGGTCACGAGGCGTACCGGACGCCGTTCCTTCCGCTCGTTCCTGACGTGACTTTCGTCGAGCCGAATGACATCGCCGCGCTCGACGCCGCGGTGAACGCCAACACCTGCGTGATCTTCCTCGAGCCGGTGATGGGCGAGGGCGGCATCATCACGCTCTCGCACGAATTCCTCGCCGCCGCGCGCCAGATCGCCGATCGCAACGGCGCGCTCATCGTGTTCGACGAGATCCAGTGCGGACTCGGACGCACCGGGACCCTCTTCGCGTTCCAGCAGACCGGGATCGTTCCCGACATCGTCACGCTGGCGAAGCCGCTCGGCGGCGGCCTGCCGCTCGGCGCGGTGATCACCGGCGACGCGATCGAAGGCGTCGTCAAGCCGGGACACCACGGCACCACCTTCGGTGGAAACCCGGTCGCCTGCCGCCTCGGACTCGCCGTGCTCGAAGAGATCAAGGCGAGCGCGCTGCTGCAGCGCGTCAACACCTACGGCACGTGGTTCGAGTCGCAGCTGCTGGCGCTCAAGGCGAAGTCGCCGGCGATCGTCGACATCCGCGGCAAGGGATTCATGTGGGGGATCGAGCTCGATCGGAAGGCGTCGCCCGTCGCGCGCGAGCTGCTCGACAAGGGCTTCGTCGTCGGCACGGCGCGCGACAACGTCATCCGGCTCCTCCCGCCGTACATCACACCGAAGAAAGCGTTCGTCGAGTTCCTCAACGTATTCGCGAACGTCCTCGAAATCCACCAGGAGAAGGCAGCATGAAGAAGAGCTACAAGAAAGTCGCGCTCGCATACAGCGGCGGGCTCGATACCTCCGTCATCATCCCGTGGCTGAAAGAGAATTACGGCTGCGAAGTCGTCGCCGTGGCGGTCGACGTCGGCCAGGCGGACGAGACGGCGCACCTCGAGGAGAAGGCGTACCGCACCGGCGCGTGCGACTTCCACCTCATCGACGCGAAGGAGGAGTTCGCAGCGGAGTACCTCTTTCCGGTCCTGAAGGCGGGCGCGGTCTACGAGCGCGACTACCTTCTCGGCACCTCCACCGCGCGGCCGCTCATCGCGCGCAAGCAGGTCGAGATCGCTCTTGCGACCGGATGCGACGCTCTCGCGCACGGCTGCACGGGTAAGGGCAACGATCAGGTGCGCTTCGAGCTCGCGTACCAGGCGCTCGCGCCGGAGCTCGGCGTCATCGCGCCGTGGCGCGAGTGGTCGATCGTCTCGCGTGAAGACGCCATCGATTTCGCGACCGCCCGCGGCATCCCGGTCCCGGTGACGAAGAAGGACCCGTACTCGCGCGACCGCAACCTCTGGCACCTCTCGCACGAAGGCGGTCCGCTCGAAGACCCGACCTTCGAGCCGGAAGCGTCGATGTTCAAACTGACCGTCGATCCGGTCAACGCGCCCGACGTGCCGGAGAAGGTGACGATCGAGTTCGACGAAGGCGTTCCGGTCGCGGTGAACGGCGAGAAGCTCTCGCCGGCGCAACTCGTGATGAAACTGAACGAGATCGGCGGACGCCATGGCATCGGCCGCGCCGACATCGTCGAGAACCGGCTGATCGGTATCAAGTCGCGCGGCGTGTACGAGACGCCGGGCGGCACGCTGCTCGTGACGGCGCTCAAGGCGCTCGAGTCGATCGTGATGGATCGCGACAGCGCGCACGAGAAGGAGCGGCTCGCGACGAAGTACGCGGAGCTCGTCTACAACGGCCTCTGGTTCTCGCCGCTGAAGGAAGCGCTCGACGCGTTCATCAACAAGCTCGCCGAGTCGGTCACCGGCACGATCACGCTGAAGCTCTACAAGGGCAACGTGACCGTGGTCGGCCGCACGTCGCCCTGCTCGCTCTACCAGCAGGACCTCGCGTCGTTCGACATGACCGGCTACGACGTCACCGACTCGGCCGGCTTCATCAAGCTCTTCGGCCTCCAGCTCCGCGGACGCAAGCGGCTGTCGCCGATGGGGATCAACAAGGCGGTGGCGAACCGATGACGATGTGGGGCGGGCGGTTCCGCGACACGCCGTCGCGCCTCCTGCGCGCGCTCAACGACTCCTTCGCCTTCGACCGCGAGCTGTTCGCGGAAGACGTCGAAGGGTCGATCGCATGGGCGCGCGCCATTGGCGCAGCAGGCGTGCTGACGGGTGAAGAGGTCGAGGCGATCGTCAACGCCCTCGTGAAGATTGCTGCGCCTACGGACGGCGACTTCGAAGACGTGCACTCGTACGTCGAGACGAAGCTCTACGAACGCGTCGGCTCCCTCGCCGGAAAGCTCCACACCGGACGCTCCCGCAACGACCAGGTCGCGACCGACCTCAAGCTCTGGCTAAAGAAGGCATGCATGGACGCGATCGATCGCGTCGAAGTGCTATGCGCTTCTCTGGACGCCAAAGCCGAGCCGGCGAAGATGCCCGGCTACACGCACTCGAAACAGGCCGAGCCGATCACGTTCGCGCTCTGGTGCGGCGCGTACGTCGAGATGCTGACCCGCGACGTCTCGCGTCTCAAGGACGCGCTCGACCGCGGCGACGAGTGTCCGCTCGGTTCCGGCGCGCTCGCCGGGACGCCGCTCCCCGTCGACCGCGAGCAGATCGCCCGCTCCCTCGGGTTCGCGCGTCCGACGCGCAACTCGCTCGACGCCGTCTCCGACCGCGACTTCGCCGCCGAGTATCTCTTCGCCGCGACGATGCTGATGATCCACCTCTCGCGCCTCGCCGAAGATCTGATCTTCTACACGAGTGACGAGGCGGGATACGCGGAGCTACCCGACTCGATGGCGACCGGCTCCTCGCGCATGCCGCAGAAGAAGAATCCCGACGTGCTCGAGCTCGCGCGCGGCCACGCCGGACGCGCCATCGGCGAGCTGACCGGACTCCTCTCGGTGCTGAAGGGCCTCCCGCTCGCGTACGACAAAGACCTGCAGCTTGACAAAGAGCCGCTCTTCCGCATCCGCACCGTCATCGCGCACGTCGTCCCCGCGGTCGCCGCCGTGATCGACGGCCTGCACCTCAACCGCGAGCGGATGGCGAAGGCGGCGACAAGCGACCTCCTCGTCGCCACCAGCTACGCCGACAAGCTCGCCGCGACCGGCATCCCCTTCCGCGAAGCGCACGAGATCGTCGGCAAAGCGATCGCGAACGGCACGTTGAACGAATTGGCGGCCTCGCTGAAATGAAACTGCCCAAGGGATTCCTCGCCTCGGGCGTGCGCGCCGGCATCCGCAAGAAGCGCCCCGACCTCGGTCTCATCGTGGCGACCGACGGCGCGACCGCCGCCGCAGTGTTCACGAAGAACGCGTTCCAGGCGGCGCCGGTCGTCCTCGCGAAGCAGGCGATCAAGAAGAGCGGCGGACGCGTGAAGGCGGTCGTCGTCAACGCCGGCTGCGCGAACGCGGTCACCGGAGCGCCGGGTATGGACGCCGCGAAGCGCGTCCAGAAGCGCGCCGCTTCGCTGCTGAACTGCGATGAGTCCGCGATCTTTCTCGCGTCGACAGGCGTCATCGGCGTCGTCCTGCCCGACAAGAAGATCACCGACACCCTGCCGGACGCGATCACGCGCCTCTCCTCGAGCGGCGTCGACGCGCTGTCGCACGCCATCCTGACCACCGACGTCGGCCCGAAGGTGACGCAGGCGTCGTTCACCCTCGGCGGCAAGCGCGGGCGGATCGTCGGCGTCGCCAAGGGCGCCGGCATGATCCACCCCAACATGGCGACGATGCTTAGCTTCGTCATGACCGACGCCGCCCTCGATCCGACGACGCTTCAAAGCGCGCTGAAAATCGCCGTCGACCAGAGCTTCAACTCGATCTCCGTCGACGGCGACACGTCGACCAACGACACCGTGCTCCTACTCGCTTCCGGCAAGCTCGGAAACAGCGCGCGCGACGACGACGCCGCCGACTTTCAGCGCGCGCTCAATACCGTCTGCCGCGATCTCGCCTGGATGATCGTCCGCGACGGCGAAGGGGCGACGCGCGTCATGGAGCTCGAAGTCCGCGGCGGACGCAGCGAAAAGGACGCGAAGCTCGCCGCCCACGCGGTGGCGACGTCGCCGCTCGTGAAGACCGCGCTCCACGGCGGCGACCCGAACTGGGGCCGCATCCTCGCCGCCCTCGGCCGCAGCGGCGCCCGCTTCTCGATCAAGCGCGTCTCCCTCGCCGCCGGGAAGGTGCAACTCGTCACGAACGGCGAGCCGGCCGCGTACAAGGAAAAGGACGCCGCGAAAGTCTTCTCCCGCGAGCGCGTTCCCATCGTCCTCGACCTCGGCGAAGGCGACGCCAGGGCCATCGTCCTCTCGTCCGACCTCGGCCACGACTACGTCTCGCTCAACGCGGATTACCGAAGCTAAGGCGCAGACAAGAATGTCTGCGCTCCACGAGTCCGTGTGGAGCGCAGACATTCTTGTCTGCGCACGTTCCACGCGGTGTCGCTTACGGACTTGCCCGTGCCGCGGGGGCTGCGGTCACTGGTGGGAAGCCAAGTTTCACTGGCGGCAAGGGAAATGTCACCGATGTGAAGGCGATCTGCCAGTGTCGCGAGCCGCGCGGCACTGGTCGGAAGCCGCGCGGCACTCGCCGGCACGGACGCGACCAGTGACAGCTCGCGCGCGGCACCCGTAGCGAGCGGCGCAACAGTGGTCGCAGCATGTGCGACCGCGTCAAACTGGCGTGCGACGGTGGTGGGATCGCCCGCGACGGTGACATTGACGCTCGCGGAAGGGCCGACCCAGGCGCGACACGGGCAATTCCGGCTGCGTCGAGGGCGCCTCCTGGACTTGATGCGGCGGCATTGCGGCTGCTACACAGGGAGGTGTCCGTAGCGGTGTCGCGTTCCTTGAACACCGGACCAGCAGCGGAGCTGTTCGAAGCCTTGCTCGCCCAACATCCCAGCGCTTCGTCCTACGTCTTACCGCTTCCCATGGAAACGACGTCGCCAACCGCTCGGCCGACCGCCCCGCCCAAAGGCGACCGCACCGTCATCGTCTCCGGTTGACTATCTCAAGCCGATGCGGCGAAGCGATGCCTACCGGCCGCGCGCGGAACGTTGATCGTGACGTAGACTTTGACCGCGATGCCCGTTCCCGACTTCCAGTCGCTCCTTCTTCCGCTGCTCCGGCTTGCAGGAGATGGACGAGATCACGCTTTGCCGGAAGCGAGGAAAGCACTAGCGTCTGAGTTCGCGTTGTCGCCAGAGGACGTTGCACAGCTGCTTCCAAGCGGCCGGCAAACCGTTCTGGCGAATCGTACCGCTTGGGCGAAGGTGTACCTCACACGCGCCGGTTTACTCGACTCCCCCCTTAGAGGGCACTTTCAGATCACATCTGAAGGCGCTCATGTCCTGGAGAGTGCGCTGACGAAGATCGACATCAAGTTCCTCCAGAAATATCCTGGGTTTGCCGAGTTCCGCGAGCGGAAAACGGATGGAGTCGAATGGCTCGTTGTAGGTGATTCCACTAGCGTGCGCGAAACTCCTGAGGAGAGCCTCGAAGACGCGTACCTGAGGCTCCGACGGCATCTCGCGAACGAACTGCTGCAGCGCACGAAGTCGGCGACCCCCGAATTCTTCGAGCAACTCGTCGTTGAGCTCCTGTTGAAAATGGGATACGGCGGCTCGCGAAAAGAGGCCGGCGAAGCAATCGGGCGATCAGGAGATGAAGGAATCGATGGAGTCATCAGTGAAGATCGTCTGGGCTTGGATGTGATCTACATTCAAGCGAAAAAGTGGGAGAGCACGGTAGGCCGCCCTGAAGTTCAAAAGTTCGTCGGTGCACTCCACGGCAAACGAGCGAAGAAGGGTGTGTTTCTTACGACTGGGACATTTTCACAGGAAGCGCGCCAGTACGTATCTCACATCGATCCCAAGGTCGTGCTCATCGACGGCGCACTGCTTGCTGAGCTCATGATTGACTATGACCTTGGCGTTACGGCAAAAGGGACTTATCAGGTGAAGCAAATAGACTCGGACTATTTCGGCGAGCAATAGAGGCTGACTCTTCGGTCCGCCAGTCTAGCGGCACGTGGGTCGCGCGCGGCTAATCGAAAAGAACGTTCCGACTAGCCGAACGCCTCGCAGAGAAGTTTCGCTACACGCGAACGTCGCTGAATCCCCCGCGGTCTGGGCGGCTCGGGATGACAGCTAATAGCGCATACACTTCCGTGGCAATGCGTAAGGTCGTCGCGTTCTTTCTGCTGCTCACCACCACTGCTGCGTTTGCCGCGTCGCGTCCGCCGCTGCGAACGCATCATGGGATGGTCTCGTCGACGAGCGATATCGCGTCGCGCATCGGCGTGGAGGTGATGAAGAAAGGCGGCAATGCGGTCGATGCCGCGGTTGCGGTTGCATTCGCGCTCGCGGTCACGTGGCCGGCGGCGGGCAATCTTGGCGGTGGTGGATTCATGCTCATCCGCGAGGCGGACGGGAAAGAGGAGGCGGTCGACTACCGCGAGACTGCGCCAGCCGCGGCGACCCGCGAGATGTACCTCGACGCCACCGGCAGTGTGATCAAGGGCGCTTCGACCGACGGCTACAAGGCGGTGGCGGTCCCCGGAACGGTCGCCGGACTCGCGCTCGTGCACAAACGCCACGGCAAACTCCCGTGGCGCGAGCTCGTCGAGCCGGCGCGGAAGCTCGCGGCTGACGGCTTCATCGTCAGCGACTACTACGCCGGCGTTCTTCGCGAGTCCGACACGCAGAAGAAGATCGATCCGTGGCCGGAGACGCGGCGGATCTTTCTTCGCAACGGGAAGCCGTACGCGATGGGCGAGCGCTTCGTGCAGCCGGAGCTCGCCGCGACGCTGGCGCGCATCGAACGCGATCCGCACGACTTCTACGAAGGGGTCACGGCGCATCGAATCGTCGCCGACATGAAGGCGCACGGCGGGATCATCACGCTCGCCGACCTCCGCAAATTCAAACCGGCGATCCGGCAGCCGTTGCATGGCAGCTACCGCGGCCATGACTTCATCACCTTCCCGCCGCCATCGTCCGGCGGCATTGCGATGGTGCAGATGACGCGGATGCTGGAGGGGTACGACATGGCGTCGATCCCGTTCCAGTCGGCGGCGTCGCTGCACCTCATCACCGAGGTGATGCGACGGGCGTTCGCGGACCGCGCCGAGCTCCTCGGCGATCCCGACTTCGTGAAGATGCCGGTCGCCCAGCTCCTCTCGCGCGAGTACAACGAGGCGCGCCGGAAGACCATCGATCGCGAACACGCCTCGAATTCGCAGGAGATCCGCGCCGGGATTCCGCCGGCCCCCGAGCCGGATCACACGACGCACTTCGCGATCGTGGATGCCGAGGGGAACATGGTCAGCAACACCTACACGCTGAACGACTGGTT
Source organism: Thermoanaerobaculia bacterium (assembly GCA_036498125.1). Taxonomy (GTDB): domain Bacteria; phylum Acidobacteriota; class Thermoanaerobaculia; order Gp7-AA8; family Gp7-AA8; genus DASXHZ01. The sequence continues at coordinate 4,555 of DASXIH010000204.1, read as the reverse complement.
CGGCGCGGGGGTGACCGCCAAAGGCACGGGCATCGTTCTCAACAACGAGATGGACGACTTCACGTCGCGTCCGGGCGTGCCGAACGAATACCAGCTCATTCAGAGTGAAAAGAACGCGATTGAGCCGCACAAACGTCCGCTGTCATCGATGACGCCGGTGATCATGCTCGACCATGGAAAGCCGTGGCTCGCGATCGGTGGGGCCGGCGGCCCGCGGATCATCAGCGGCGTCTTCGAGGTGATCGTGAACCTCGTCGACTACAAGCTGAACCTGCAGGAGGCGCTCGACGCCGGACGGATTCACCACCAGTGGCTGCCGGACGAGATCTACTGGGAGGTCGACGGCACGAACCCCGACACCCGCGCTGCCCTCGAACGGATGGGCCACAAGTTCCGCGAGCATCCGAACACGTTCTTCTCCGAGGTCAACGCAGTGATGATCGATCCCGACACCGGGTTGCGCGTCGGCGCTGCCGATCCACGTCGCAGCGGCGCGGCAGCCGGTTACTGACGCTCGTAGAGCAACGAAGCCAGCGAGCTCACGGCGTCGTCGGCGAATGTGAACGTGCCGTGCTCCCGCATCTCCGTCGCGGCGCGGAGAAACGCGCCGAGAGCGGCCCGTGCGAGACCGCTTCCGACGCTGATGCGCTTCACGCCGAGGGCCGAGAGATCGGACAGGCTCAGTCGAACGCCGGGCAATCCCATCAAGACATTCACGGGACGATCGACTGAGCGGACGACCGTCGCGATGTCTTCGGGCGTCTTGAGGGCCGGCGCATAGAGGACGTCGGCGCCGGCTTCCTGATACGCCTGCAAACGGCGGATCGTGTCGGCGAGATCCGGCTTGCCGACGAGAAAGTTCTCCGCCCTTGCCGTCAGCGTGAACGGAAAGGGAAGGGCGTGCGCGGCTTCCGCGGCTGCCCGAATTCGCTCGGCAGCCCGGCCGATGTCGTAGAGCGGATCATCCGGCCGTTTCGTCGAGTCCTCGATCGAGCCGCCCGCGAGCCCCGCCTCGGCGCCGAGCCGGATCGTCTCCGCGACGACCTCGGGTTCATCGCCGAATCCATGCTCCAGATCGGCGCTGACCGGAAGGGGAGTGGCCGCCGCGATCGCGGCGACGTGCAGCATCATCTGCTCGCGGCTGATCGTGTTGTCGCGCTGTCCTACCGTGAACGCATAGCCGGCGCTGGTCGTCGCCAACGCCTCGAACCCGAGTTGCGCGAGGAGTCGCGCCGTGCCGGCGTCGAACGGGTTCGGGATGATGAACGCCGTCTCGCGGTGGTGGAGGGCCCGAAATGCGGTCCCCTTTTCGTGTTGGTTCATTTCAGCTCCAGGACGAGAAAGCGCAGCGTCGTGTCGCCAATATTCTCGATCCAGTGCGTTTGCGGATCCCGCCAGAGAACGTCGCCGGTCTTCAACTCGGCCTCGACGACCTTCCCATCGGCAAAGTTGTTCCGGACCTTGCTCCCGGCGATGACGTAGGTAACGAAGGCGGGGTGCGAGTGCATTTGTTCTTTGTCGCCCGGTTCGAGGATTCCCTCGATGGCGCGCACGCGGCTGTTCTCCAGTCTCACCTGTTCCATCGCGGCGTTCACTACGGCGGGGTCCATCGACGGCGAGTTGCTCATGGTCTGCCGATAGTAATGAGAATCCGCCGGTAACGAATACAATCCCGCGCGCTATGAAGGTTGACAAGAAAGAACTCACCCGCTGGGCCGCGTCCCAGCGTGCCGCCTTCGAGGGTGCGCTGAAGGAGCTCATCGAGACGCCGTCCGTCTCCTCCGAGCCCGAGCGTGCGGGGGACATCCGCCGCGCCGCCGATCTCGCCGCCCGAACGATCCGCGAATTCGGCGGTGAGGCGAGCGTCCTCGAGACCGCCGGCTATCCGCTCGTCCACGGGCGTTTCAACCTCGACAAGAACGCGCCGACCGTCACCGTCTACAACCACCTCGACGTCCAGCCCGCGTCGCGGGAGACGGAGCCGTGGAGGACCGATCCATTCGTCTTCACGAAAGAGGGCGACCGCTACTTCGGCCGCGGCACCACCGACGACAAAGGCCCGGCCCTCACGGCGCTCTGGGGCATCCGCGCCGCCCGCGAAGCCGGCGTGCGCGCGAACATGAACGTGCTGTGGGAGCTGGAAGAGGAGATCGGCTCCCCGAACTTCGAGAGCGGCATCAAGGAGCATGTGAAGAAGCTCGCGACCGGTCACGTCGTCGTCAGCGACACGATCTGGGTCTCGCGCCAGCGCCCGGCCTGCCCGGCCGGCCTCCGCGGGCTGCAGGGATTCGAGCTGTCGCTCAGGACCGGCGAGACCGACCAGCACTCCGGCACCACCGGCGGCGCCGCGCGCAACCCGCTCGGAGAGCTGATGCAGCTCGTCTCGGAGATGTACGACGCGAAGACGGGCAAGGTGAAGATCAAAGGCTTCTACGACGACGTCGTGCCGCCGTCGAAGCGCGAGATCGAAGACTTCCGCAACTCAGGCTTCACGATCAAGCAGTTCAAGAAGGACCACCTCTTCAAGTCGATCCGCACCGAGGATCCGGTCGACGTGATGAAACGGATCTGGGCGTTGCCGACGTTCGAGGTGCACGGGTTGGTCGGCGGCTACACGGGACCCGGGATCAAGACCGTGATCCCGCCTGATGCGACGGTGAAGGTCTCCTGCCGCCTCGTGCCGGACCAGGACCCGAAGAAGATCCTGAAGCTCGTGAAGGACTTCGTGAAGCAGCGGAACCCGGACGTGAAGGTGAACCACGAGGCGGCGATGCTGCCGTACAAGGCCCCGACTGAAGGCCCGCTGGCGGATGCGGTCCGCGATGCGATGAAGTTCGCATTCGGCCGCGAGCCGGTGTTCGTGCGCGAAGGCGGCTCGATCGGCGCCGTCGTCGACATGGAGCGAGTCCTCCGCTGCCCGGTCCTCTTCCTCGGCCTCTCGCTCCCCGAGCACGGCTACCACGCCCCGAACGAGAACTTCGACTGGCAGCAGGCGAGCGGCGGCATGGTCGCGTTTGCGAAGTACTTCGCGAACGTGGCCGCGCTCTGACGAGGACTTCTTTTACGGCATCTCGCCGGTATAGCGCGCTCGCGGGCGGATGATCTCGTTCCGCCCATACTGCTCGATCGCGTGGCCGATCCAGCCGATGGTGCGGCCGATGGCGAAGAGGGTGTGGGGGGCGGGGGGGGGAAGGCGGAGGACGCGCGCCAGCGCCACGAGCGCGAAATCGACCGTGGGGCGCTCGCCGAGGAGGTCGTGGCCGGCTTGCGCGACGTCGGTGGCGAACGTCAGCTCGGGCGACTTGCGGAAATGATCGCGCATGAGCGTGAAGAGCGTCGTGGCGCGCGGATCGCCTTGCGGATAGAGCGGATGGCCGAAGCCGTCGATCGGCTCGCCTCGCCGGAGGCGCTCGGAGAGAGCGTCGCGCACGCTGCCGCGTTTCCGGCGGAGTGACGACAGCATCTCCTCGACGCGCACCGTGATGCCGCCGTGCTTGGAGCCTTCCATCGCAGCGAGGCCTGCGAGGACGACGTTGTAGGGATTCGAGCCCGCCGACGCGACGCAGCGCGCCGTGAAGGACGAGACGTTCAGCTCGTGGTCCGCGCAGAGGATCAGCGCCGCGCGGATGAGCGCCGCGGCCGGCTTCGTCTTCGGCACCCAGGCGTTTGCGAGCGTCTCTTCGATCGTGTCGGCGAGGTCGGGCGTCTCGGCGGCGACGCTCGACAGCAGATTGATGATCCGCCAGCCGCACTGCGCGACGGCGTGTGGGCGGAGGTCGTAGGCGAGCGCGTCGCGGGCACCGACGAGCGCTACTACCGACTGCGCGCGGGCGACGAACGGGAGGGGATCGACCGCTCGCGCGCCGGAGACGACGTGGAGCTGCGTGTCGGCGATGTTGGCGTCGAACGCGCCGCTCCAGATCAGCGACGCGACCTCTTCGATCGATCGCGTCCGGGCGAGCTCCGTCGCGTCATGGCCGCGGTAGTAGAGCTTCGCGTTCGCGATGAGCGTGATCGCCGACTCCAGGATCGGCAAGCCCCACTGCAGCGCATGGCTCGCCGCCTTCTCCGGATCACGGCGTTCTTCGTTGCGGCGCTTCAGCCGCTCGACGTCCTCGCGCGAATAGCGCCGCTCCCGCGTCTTTCCGGACCGCGCTTCCGAACGGATGAAGCCGCGGCTGACGTACGCGTACAGCGTCGACCGGTTGATCCCGATCGCCTTCGCCGCCTCGGCCGCCGTCATCCAAGTTTGTTCTTTCATGTTGATCGTCGAATCAATATTGACGAGATCATACACCGGACGTAGGTTCGGGGCATGAACAATCGTGGATTGGAAGGCGTCGTTGCTGCTGAAACGAAGTTGAGCCATGTCGACGGCGAGCGCGGCGAGTTGATCATCGCCGGCTACCGCATCGACGACCTCGCGCCGAACGCGGCGTTCGAAGAAGTCGTCTGGCTGCTCTGGAACGGAGAGTTGCCGAGCGAGCGGGAGTTGGCGATCTTCCGTCGCGCCCTCGCCTCGCGGCGGGCTTGTGACATCCCGCGCGATCCCGGC
>DASXIH010000203.1:0-2490 GCA_036498125.1 Thermoanaerobaculia bacterium | reverse complement strand
GCAGAGCCTGCACCCGCAGAGCCTGCCGCCGAGGAGGCGCCTGCACCCAAGGAAGCAGCAGCTCCCGCAGCGCAATCCGAGCCGAAGAAGAAGCGCAAGAGGGTTCCGCGGCACCTGCGTCCGCAGAAGACACGGCGCCGCACGCCTGCGAGCACAGAGCGCAAGCCGATTGTCCGCGTGCCGAAGCCCGAGCACGAGCGCGGCCGGCGCCAGGAGCGCCGCGGCGTCGTCGTCTCGAGCGCGATGGACAAGACGATCGTCGTCAAGGTCGATCTGATCAGCTCGCACCAGCGCTACAAGAAGGTCATCCGACGGAGCGTCAAGTTCCACGCGCACGACGAGCAGAACACCGCCAACGTCGGCGACATCGTCCGCATCGTCGAGACCCGCCCGCTCAGCGCGACCAAGCGCTGGCGCCTGGCCGAGGTCGTGGAGGCAGCGAAGTGATCCAGCAAGAGTCCCGCCTCAGGGTGGCCGACAACACCGGCGCCCGCGAGATCCTCTGCATCCGGGTCAAGGGTGGCCACCACCGCCGCTATGCGCGCGTCGGCGACATCATCGTCGGCACCGTCAAGACGGCAACCCCGCAGGGCGCCGTCAAGAAGGGCGAGGTCGTGCAGGCGGTCGTCGTGCGGACGAAGAAGCCGTTCAGCCGCGACGACGGCACCACGATCGCGTTCGATGAGAACGCCGCCGTGATCATCGACCAGGCGCGCAACCCGCGCGGCACGCGCATCTTCGGGCCCGTCGCCCGCGAGCTGCGCGAGAAGAACTTCATGAAGATCGTCTCGCTCGCCCCGGAGGTGCTTTGACAGTGGCCCAAACGATGAAAGTGAAGAAGGGCGACACGGTGCGCGTCCTCCGCGGCAAGGATGCCGGCAAGGAGGGACGTGTGGTCGAAGCGCTGCCCAAGGACGGGCGCGTCGTCGTCGAGAACATCAACGTCGTCAAGCGGCACCGCCGGCCGCGCCCGATCCAGAACGCGAGCGCCATCGGTGGAGCTGCGATGGTTCCCGGCGGCATCATCGACCTGCCTGCGCCGCTGCCGGTCTCGAACGTGATGGTCGTCTGTCCGACGTGCGGCAAGCCGACCCGCGTCGGAACCGTCGAGCGGACGATCAAGGACAAGATCGTGCGCGTCCGGGTCTGCAAGCAGTGCGGAGAGGACATCGACCGGACATGAGCGCCGTAGCCGACACGTATACGCCTCGCCTGAAGGAGCAGTACGAGAACGAGATCCGGGCGCAGCTCAAGGACGAGCTCGGTCTCGACTCGATCATGCAGGCGCCGCGTCTCGAGAAGATCACGCTGAACATGGGCGTCGGCGAGGCGAAGACCGAGTCGAAGTTGCTCGATTCCGCGATCGAGGAGCTGACGACGATCGCCGGCCAGCGCGCCCAGATCCGGCGTGCCCGCAAGTCGATCGCGCAGTTCAAGGTGCGCGAGGGAATGGCCGTCGGCGCCCGCGTCACGCTGCGCGGCGCGCGGATGTACGAGTTCCTCGACCGGCTCGTCTCGATCGCGCTGCCCCGGATCCGCGACTTCCGCGGCCTCAACCCGCGCTCGATGGACGGCCGCGGCAACTTCTCGCTCGGCATCCGCGAGCAGCTCATCTTCCCGGAGATCAACTACGACGACATTCAGCAGGTCCGCGGCCTCGACGTGACGATCACGACGAGCGCCCAGACGGACGAGCACGCCCTCGCGCTGCTGCGGGCCCTCGGCCTGCCCTTCGCGGACGGCGACAGGAGGGATCAGTAATGGCGAAGACGTCGCTCGTCGTGAAGCAGCGGCGACCCCAGAAGTACAAGACGCGCAACTACACGCGCTGCAACCGGTGCGGCCGCCCGCGTGCGGTCTTCCGCAAGTTCGGCCTCTGCCGGATCTGCCTCCGCGAGCTGGCGCACCAGGGCGCGATTCCCGGCATGACGAAGTCGAGCTGGTAGGAGAGAAACGGTGCTGACCGATCCGATCGCAGACATGCTCACTCGCATCCGCAACGCCAACAAGGCGCTGCACGAGCACGCGACAATGCCGACCTCGAAGATGAAGGTCGAGATCGCGCGCCTCCTCAAGGAGGAGGGATACATCCGCGACTACCACGTGGAGAAGGGCGACTCCTTCGATATCCTGGTCGTCGACCTCAAGTTCGGCCGCAACCGCGAGCGGGTCATCTCCGGCTTGAAGCGCGTGTCGAAGCCGGGCCGCAGGATCTACGCTCGGAAGGACCGTCTTCCGCGCGTGCTCGGTGGGATGGGAGTCGCGATCCTCTCGACCTCGTCCGGTCTCGTCACGAGCCGCACCGCGCAGGAGCGCGGCATCGGCGGCGAAGTGGTGGCCTTCATCTGGTAAGCGAATGAGCAGAATCGGCAACGCACCCATCCCTGTTCCCGACGGCGTCACCGTCACGATCGAGCCTGCCCGCGTCGCGGTCGCCGGGCCGCTCGGCACGCTGCAGCAGCAGGTTCCGACGCGGATGAAGATCGAGCA
>DASXIH010000202.1:0-8953 GCA_036498125.1 Thermoanaerobaculia bacterium | reverse complement strand
GGGCACTCGGTTGGAGATTCTGCGAGATCGGAAAATCGAGCGGCCTTCGCCCCCGCGAAGCGGGGGAGAAGGTGCCGAAGGCGGATGAGGGGGCCGTGCCACATGCGCTATTCATTCAACCCTTCGTCGCGCTCGATGGCGTAACGAAGCTCGTCGTTCGACACTGTGGCGGTCCCCATCTTCATCACGACGATCCCACCCGCGTAATTGGCGAGTTTCGCGGCCTCGGCGTACGACGCTCCGGCTGCAAGTGCCAGTGTGAAGGTGGCGATGACGGTGTCGCCGGCGCCGGTGACGTCGGCGACCTGGTCGGTGCCCCATACCGGGAGCATGATCGGGTCGCGGTCTTTCTCGAACAGCGCCATCCCGCGGCTGCCGCGCGTGATCAGGAGAGCGCTGGTGTCGATCGACACGAGCAGCTTCTCGCCCGCTTGGATGAGTCTCTCGTCGTCGACGAGATCGATCTCCGCCGCCGTCGCCGCTTCGTCTTCGTTCGGCGTCGCGGCGGTGACGTTCCGGTACTGCAGCAGGTCATAGCGCGAATCGAGCGTCACCGGCTTCGTCCCCGCGCTCTCGATCAGCCGCGACGCGACTCCCGGCGTGACGATGCCGTATCCGTAGTCGCTGATGAGCGCGCCGTCGGCGCGCGTCATCTCATCGCGAAGGAGCTCCGCGAACCGCTGCGCCTCGTCCTCGCGCGCCTCGAACTGGTCTTCGATGTCGTAGCGGACGATCTGCTGCCGCGCCGCGTGCGGGAAGCCGCCGAGGATGCGGACCTTCGTCGGCGTGCGGTAGCGGGCCACCGGAACGATCCCGTTGCAGTCGACCCCGCGCGACGAGAGCGACTGCAGCAGCGCCGCGCCCGCCGCATCCTCGCCGACCACCGACACCGGCTTCGGGACGCCGCCGAGCGAGAGGATGTTGTTGATCGCGTTGCCGCCGCCGCCGAGGAGGATGTCCTCGCGGTATTGGCGGAGGATCAGCACCGGAGCCTCGCGGGAGATCCGCTTCGGCGTTCCGTAAATGAAGTGGTCCGCTACGATGTCGCCGTAGACGACGACCAGCTTTCCCTTCATCTGTCCCGTGAGCTGGAGCAGTCTGCTGCGGGAGTACAAGCAACCGAAGAATATGGGCAAACTGATCGAAGGAGAAGACTTCTACTTCGAGGGACCGTACATGGTCTTCACCGAGAAGTTCCTGCGCGACCGCGGCTACTGCTGCGAGTCGGGATGCCGGCATTGCCCGTACGGGAATGCAGAAGGCAAAAGGCAGAAGGCAGAAGTGGTCGACACAGAAGAACGGGAGTAGCTCACACCTCTGCCTTCTGCATTCTGCCCTCTGCATTCGCCGTATTCAGTTCCGCTGTCTCCAGCTCCACCTTCTCGTCCGCGGTGAGGACGTTCTCGAGATCGATGAGCAGGTACACCTCGTCGCCGTGCGGGATCACGGCGATCAGGAGCTCGCCGCGGATGCCGCGGACCAGGGGCGGTGGCGGGAGGAGCTCATTCGAGGCGACGTTCACGATGCGGCGCACTTCGTCGACCTTCAGACCGATCGTTCCCGCCGACGAGTGCGTGATCAGCACCAGCGGCTCCTCGGCGCGCTCCTTCGAACGCGGATAGAGCCGGTCGCGCAGGTCGATGATCGGGATCACTTCGCTGCGCAGCACGATGATCCCTTCCACGAACGAAGGCGCGGTGGGGACGGACGTCGATCCGCTGTACGGGATGATCTGGCGCACCGCCATGATGTCGAGCACGAAGGTCTCCGGCCCGACCCGGAACGTGATCAGCCGCAGGTCGCTCACGCGCGCACCCGGAACTTGCGCACCTCTTCGTCGAGGCTGCGGATCGCGTCGTTGAGCAGGCTGACCGAGTCGATCATTTCAGCCGCCGAGGTGCGGTTGCCGTCGGCGATGGCGCGGACCTGCTCCATCGTCGCCACGATCCGCTCGCTCTCCTGAGACTGGCGCGCCGCGACCTGGAAGATCTCGTGGATCATGTCGATCATCCGCTCGGCCGCGGCGGAGATCATGCCGCTGCCGGTGCGCTGCTCGATCATCGCCTGGCGGACGTACTTCGTCACCTCGCGCATCGACTCGACCGCTTTCATGATGTGGTCCGAGCCCTGCGCCTGCTGCCGCGTCGCGGAGTTGATCTGCCCCGCCATCGACTGCAGCCGGTCGACCGCGCGCGTGACGTTCTCGCTCCCCGCCGTCTGTTCGCGTGTCGCCCCCGCGATCTCTTTTCCCATCTCGGACGACTTCGACGCCGACTCGAGGATGTTGTTCAGCGCGCGCCCCGCTTCGTGCGAGAGCGAGACGCCGTCCTCGACGAGGCGTGAACCCGCAGTCATCGCCTGCAGCGCATTCGACACTTCGTCCTGCACCGCGCGGATGAGGTTCGCGATGTCGCGCGTCGACGATGCCGTCCGCTCCGACAGCTCGCGGATCTCCGCCGCGACGACCGAGAAGCCCTTCCCGTATTCGCCCGCCTGCGCCGCGAGGATCGCCGCGTTCAGCGCGAGCAGGTTCGTCTGCTCCGCGACGTCTTCGATGACGTTGAGGATCTTGCCGATCGCGATCGACCGCTCGCCGAGACGCGAGACGACCGTGTTCGCCTCGACGACCGACTTGCGGATCTGCTCCATCCCATCGATCGTCTCGCGCACCGCCTTCATCCCGGTTTCCGCAGCCTCGGCCACGGTGTTCGAGAGATTCGCGGAACGCGCCGCGTTCCCTTCCACCTGCGCGATCGACGCCGACATCTCGACCATCGACGACGAGGTGTCGGTCACGAAGTTCGTCAGGTAGACGACGTTCTGGTCCACCTCGGAAATGGACGACACCATCTGCGACGTCGCCGACGCCGTCTCCTCGACCGAGCTCCAGAGCGTGTCGGTGTGGCGGCTGACTTCTTCCATCGACGCCACCATCTCCAGCATCGACGAAGACGTCTCTTCCGACGACGCGGAGAGCGCCTCGACGTTGTCCGAGATCTTCCGGACGCCGCCGTTGAGGTGATCGATCGAGGAGTACATGTCGCCGATGATGGCGCGCTGCTCGTCGACGCGCTCCATGACGGTGCGCGAGCGCCCGCTGACCGATTCGACGACCACTTTCAGTTTCTGCTGGGCCGCGGCGAGGCTCTTCACCGTCCGCTCTAGGTTCGACGCCATGGCGTTGAACGACTGCCCGAGCGATCCGATCTCGTCCTCGGTCGTCACCTCGGTGCGATGCGTCAGATCGCCCTGCGCGATCCGCTGCGCGGAGTCCGACAACACCAGGATCGGCTTCACGAGCGAGCTCGATGCGAGCACCGCGAGGGCGACCGCCACGGCGATCGCGAGGAGCATCACGAGGACGTTCGTGATCCACATCGCGCTGGTGACTTCGTCCGCGCGCCCTCGTTGACGAGGAGCCGGAACCAGCCGCGCGGATGCGCCGAGTCCGACGCTCCCTCGAAGAACGGAACGATGAAGAGGTGGAGGCGCTGCTTCCCGGAAGCGATCTCGATCTGCTGCCGCTTGATCCCCAGTTGCTGCGACGACACCTCGGCGGGCGGCTGCGCGCCGCTGTGCGCCATCACGCGGCCGTCGGCGGCGACGAAATCGGCGTACTGCACCGACGGGTTCTTCGACAGGTCGTCCGTGATCTTCTGCAGATAGCTGTCGAGCGCCGCACTGACGTACGAGCCGCCGGTCGACTGCACCGTGTCGGCGATCGCGCCCGCCTGCTCCAGCGTCAGCGATCGGATCGTGCCGCGCAGCCGGTAGTGATCGATGCCGACGATGATCAGCGCGGAGATGAACGTCAGCAGCGCGAACGCCACCACGAACTTCGATCGAATCCCGAAGCGCGTCTCGACCATTTTTCCCGAAGCCATAGGACCGCGGGGAGTGTAGCTCACGCCGTGTATCATCAACATACTCATGCCGTTGATTCGTTGTCCGAAATGCGGCCAGGCGTATGACGTCCCGGGCGCGGTGGCGGTGCATCTTCCCAACTCCATCGCGACCTGCCACTGCGGCGAGTGGCTCGCCGGGAGCAAGGCCGCGGTCCTGGCGCGGATGCTCGACCCGACCAAGATCCGCGAGGTCGATCTGCAGCCGTACCGGGTCGCCGAGGAGGGCTCAGCCGAAGCCCCGGCGCCGGTGCCGGAAGCGCCCGGAAAACCGCGCTCAATCCGGATCACGGCGCGCGGCGCACACGAGTCGGTCGCGCGCGTCTTCACGATCCACGAGCACCCGCTCTGGATCGGGCGCCGCGGCTCGCACGTCGAGCTCGCGGAGGCGGAGCTCGATCTCCGCCACTGTTCCATTTTTCTGCGAGGCAACGATCTCGTCGTCCGCGACGCCGGCTCGCATCTCGGCACGTTCCTCGACGGCCAGAAGGTCGATGAGGCGGTGATCGGCGACGGCGCCCACGTGCTCCGCGTCGGCGCGGCCCTCGTCTCCATCGAGCCGACCAGCGAGGCGGGAGTCCCGGTCGAGCCGATCTCGCTCGATTCCGTCCCGATCGCCGGCGAGCACGAGGTCTTCGAGACGATCACCGCCCGCGAGCTCGCGGAGCAGGAGGAGAAGCGCACGGTCCTCGTCTGCATCGACGGGGTGCTGAAAGGACAGGAGTTCGAGCTCCCGCCGACCGGCCTCGTCGTCGGCCGCGAAGGCCACGTCCGCGTCCCCGACGAGTACCTCTCCCGCCGCCACTTCGAAGTCCTCACCGATCCCGAAGGCATCGTTCGCGTCCGCGACCTCGGCAGCCGCAACGGCACCTTTCTCAACACCATGCCGGCCCACGATACGAAGGTCCATCCCGGCGACGTCATCCAGGCGGGCGTGAACCGTTTCCGGATCGAGTTGCGGGCGCTGTGATTCCTTAATCAAGCGTTGTGGTGGTCCTTGGGACCACCTATACTGACGCCTCCAAATCCCCGGAGGTCAATTCAATGAGTACCGTCGAAGTCGCGACCGCGCGCATCATTGCGCCGCTTTCGGCCTTGCTACAGAAGCCGCTGGCCCTCGTTGACGGCCAGTCGCCAGAGGCCAGCCAGTCGTTCGCGATCCGCTTCAGCGTCCCGCGCCTCTGCATCGTGGCGGCAGACGGCCAGCCGTTCGCCGACAACGAACGGCGTCTTCTCAACGAGATCTTCGAAGTCGTGCGCATCGCGCAGGAGAACGAGGACAAGTACCGCGAGCTCGAGGAGCGGATGATCAGCCTCCAGCGCGAGAATCTCGACCTCACGGTGAGGAACCGCGTGCTGAACGAGGTCTCGTCGCGCGACACGCTGACGGGCCTCTACAACCGCTGGTACGTCATCGAGAAGATCGACTCCGAGATCAACCGCGCCCTCCGCCACGGTTCGCCGATGGCGCTCCTGATGCTCGACATCGACCACTTCAAGAGCGTGAACGACACGTACGGCCACACGGTCGGCGACCAGGTGCTGCAACTCGTCGGCAAGACGCTCAAGGACAGCTGCCGCGTGTACGACGTCCCGGGCCGTTACGGCGGGGAGGAGTTCTGCGTGGTCCTGCCCGAGACGCGCGTGGCCAACACAGGCGTCGTCGCCGAACGCATCCGCCAACGCCTTTCGACCACCCCTATGATCGTCGGCGATGAAGCGCTCAGCGTCACCGCTTCCTTCGGTATCGCCGGCATCGACTGCACCCCCGAAGAAGGCATCCTCAGCCCCGCCGCCCTCATCGACCGCGCCGACCGCGCGCTGTACTCCGCGAAGCACAACGGCCGCAACCGCGTCGAGCTGTGGGAAGGCGTCGTCGGCCGCGCCGACGAAGGCGTCAACCACTAACGCCGGGTGAGGGCGCGCAAGATGCGTTAAGCGTTACGCGTTAAGCGCTCCCACCCCTCCGCGCCGCCTCGATCGCCGCCACGTCGATCTTCCTCATCGTCATCATCGCGTCGAACGCCCGCTTCGCCTCATCCCCGCCCGCGTCAAACGCATCCATCAGCACGCGCGGCGTGATCTGCCACGAGACGCCCCATTTGTCCTTGCACCAGCCGCACTCACTCTCCTGCCCGCCGTTCCCGACGATCGCATTCCAGTAGCGGTCCGTCTCTTCCTGATCGTCCGTCGCCACCTGAAACGAAAACGCCTCGGACTGCTGGAACGTCGGACCGCCGTTGAGTCCCATGCAGGGAATGCCGAGAACGGTGAACTCCACCGTCAGCGGATCGCCTTTCTTGCCACCCGGAAAGTCACCCGGCGCCTTGTGAACCGCGGTGACCTCGCTGTCCGGAAAGGTCGCCGCATAAAACCGCGCCGCCGCCTCCGCATCTTTGTCAAACCACAGACAGATCGTGTTCTTCGCTCGCATCGGCAAAGTCTCTCACACGCCTCTGTGTGGCGCCGGCAATCCTGCCGGCGATCCCGCGCGCCACCGTCGCGCGGCTGTTCGTCACTGTCGCGGGCGTCCCCACCAGTGTCGCGCCCGTTGCTGCCGGTGTCGCGCGCATCGCGGCCAGTGTCGCGCCCGAGTTTGCCAGTGTCGCGCGCGTCGCGGCCAGTGCCGCGCGGCTCCCCACCAGTGTCGCACCGGCTGCTAACACTGGCAGCATCCCTTCCCACCAGTGTCGCGCGGCGTGCTGCCAGTGTCGCGTGGCTTCCCACCAGTGTCGCCCGGCCTGCTGCCACTGGCAGGCCTCCTTCCCACCAGTGCCATTTTGCTTGCTGCCAGTGAAATTTCGCTTGCGACCAGTGCCGCGCCCCTTCCCACCAGTGCCATTTCGCTTGCTTCCAGTGCAATTTGGCTTGCCACCACGGACATTCGGCTTGCGGCCTGGAGCGGCAGCGGCGCTGCACCATCCCATGTTGACGTTACCGCCGTGTGATACCAATCATCGGTAGGTATCATGGCGAAAACCTCCTCGAAGCGGGTGACGGCCCGTGTCTTCACCACAGGTCGGAGTCAGGCCGTGCGCCTGCCGAAAGAGTTTCGCTTCGATACGGACACCGTTCTCGTTCATCGCGAGGGAAGCTCCGTCATCCTCGAACCGGTTCGCGACTGGCCCGAGGGGTACGTCGAATCGTTTACCGGCGTGCCGGATGACTTCGAGCGCCCGGTCCAGGGCAGTGTCGACGAACGACGGAAGCTCTGAAGCAGCGTGAAGTTTCTCCTCGATACCGACATCTGCATCTACGCAGGTCCGACAACTGGGTCTGCGACAGGTCGCGGGCTTCCCGCAACTCGAGCTCACCTGCGGCGGTCGGCGGACGCGCTCTGGGAGCAGAAGAGGCGAGCCATGGCGCTTCTCGCCGACGCCTCCCGAAAGGCCTTCCTGGCTGAGGCCGGTGAGACCCTGAAACAGGCTGCCCGGAGGGTGCCGACCCAACAGTCGTAGGTAGTGGTCTAGTTTTGACGGTCCACTTGTAACAGGCTACTCGAACGAGAACGTCTTCGTGGGCGTGACGACGAGTCGACCGTGGTTGAGGATCTTTCCCGTTTCCTTCTCGATCAATTGCCATTCCGTCGTGTGCCATCGAATGACCGCCGGGCATGGGAAGAATCCCAACTTTGTCAGGGTCGCGTCTCCGGTCAAATGTGAATAGATGATGCTTTGCGGGTCCGGGTTGATTTGCAGGACGGGGGTCTCAGCTTCCCGCCAGTAGACGCCCACAACCAGCGGATACTCGTTTTCTGCGTTGCAGAACTCGCAGTGCAAGATGACGCGCTGTTGCTCGCCGATCAAAACTATCCTCATCATCTTGCCTCTCCGAACATCTGGACCTACACTCTAGCTTATGCCAAAGGGGTCAAGCAAGACGCGAAAACGGAACCGAGAGGACGACGCGCAGTCCGCCGTCCGGGTCATGGAGACGATCGCGGCGAAGCACGAAGAGCCGGAGGAGTCACTGGTCGAGATCACGGACGAGATGCGGGCCGCAGCCGCCGCCTTCGGGCGGATCGGCGGGAAGATCGGCGGACCGGCACGGGCGGCGGCGTTGTCGAAGAAGCGGCGGTCTGAGATCGCGAAGAAGGCGGCAGCGGCGCGGTGGAAGAAATCACCCTAGCTAGATGCCATGCGTTGCCTGTTCTGTAAGGGAGATTCAAGTTCCTCCGTCAGCGTGGAACACATCGTTCCCGAGTCGCTTGGAAACACCGAGCACGTCCTGCCGCCGGGAATTGTCTGCGACGCATGTAACAACTACTTCTCGCGCGAAGTCGAGAAGCGATTCCTTGACCACATATCAGTTCGTCACCTTCGGTTTCGACAAGGCATTCCGAATCGTCGTGGGTACATACCAACGGTCGACGGGATGCTTTCGACGGGTGAGCCGACGCGGCTATATCGAACACCCGAAGGTCAGATCGAGATCGAGATGACGCCGGAGTACCTCACGCGTACCAAGGCCACCGGCTTCGGAACGCTGTTTCTTCCGGTGCCTGATTGTCTGCCTGAAGGGGCGATTGCGTCGCGGTTTCTGGCGAAAATGGCAGTTGAGGTGCTAGCGAGCCGGAACCTGTCTGATCCAGCTTGGCACGAGAGTCTTGTCGATGATCCGCAAATTGATGAGATTCGCGGCCATGCCCGTTGGTATTCACCCCGCGAGTGGCCCTACAGTGTGCGACGGCTTTACGAACCGGATCGTGTGAGCGGCCACGACGAACTCGGCCGACCGTTGCAGACGATCCACGAGTTTGATTTTCTCGTCACGGCGTCAGAGGAGTGGTACTTCATCTTCGCGCTCTGGGGTACTGAATTCGCGATCAATCTGGGCGGCCCGGAAGTGGATGGCTACTCCGAATGGCTATTCGCCCACGATAACGTGAGCCCCCTCTACTTCGGGAAGAATTCGTCAACCTAACAGAGAGAAGAGTGTTCCTGAGGCAGACGTATCGTCTTTCTTCTTCGGAGGGTAGAAGAGACCCACGATGATCCAACTTCCGGGGTGCTGGTGAACCGTGCCGACGTAGAAGTGTGTGTCGTTCCTCT
>DASXIH010000201.1:0-6274 GCA_036498125.1 Thermoanaerobaculia bacterium | reverse complement strand
GCGCCAAATGAGCTGATCCCCGCACGCCGCGGTGCGCCGTTCGCGCGCCACTCCTCGGCGCGCGCAGCCAGGCGGAAGGGGGAGCCCGGCAAAGGGAGATGCGGGTTCGGCGGGTCGCAGTGCAGCGTCGGCGCGATCGTCCGCTCGCGAAGCTGGAGCAGGACTTTCACCAGGGCGACGATTCCCGCGGCGGCCTCGAGATGGCCGACGTTGGACTTGACCGACCCTAGCGTGCAGAAGTTTTCGGCGGGAGTGAAGCGACGGAAGGCCTGATTCAACCCGGCCACTTCGATCGGATCGCCGAGAGAGGTGCCGGTGCCGTGCGCCTCCACGAACGTGATCGTCTCGGCGGGGACATTCGCCTTGGCGATCGTCTCCGCGATCAGCTCCGCCTGCGCGTTCGGGTTCGGCACGGTGAAGCCGCTGGTTCGCCCGCCGGCGTTCATCGACGAGGCGCGAATCACGCCGAGGATGCGGTCGCCATCGCGGAGGGCATCGTCGAGACGGCGCAACAGCACGGCGCCGACCCCCTCCCCGACCACGATGCCGTCCGCGCCATCTCCGAACGGACGGCAGCGCGCGCCGCGCGACAGCATCTTCATCTGGCTGAGCAGCACGAACTGCCGCGGATGCAGGAGCAGGCTGACGCCGCCGGCGATAGCCGCGCGGCACTCGCCGCGGCGGATGCTCTCGCACGCGAGGTGCAGGGCCGCGAGCGACGAGGAGCAGGCCGTGTCGACAGCAAGGCTCGGCCCGTGGAAGTCCATCACGAACGAAACCCGGTTCGCGATCGACCAGTACGGGGAGTTCGCCGCGGCCGGATTCCGCTCGCCGTTGAAGAGCTGATAGTTGCCGTGCATGACGCCGGCGAAGACGCCGACGTTGGCGTCCCGGAGCGACGCCCGCGTGTGCCCGGCGTCTTCGAGGGCGGACCACACGCTCTCGAGGAAGAGCCGTTCCTGCGGGTCCATGCCGTTCGCTTCGCGCGGGGAGATACCAAAGAAGAGGGAGTCGAAGCGGTCGACGTCGTCGATGAACCCGCCCCAGCGACTGTAGGTCTTGTCGCGCGCATCGCGCACGTCGAAGTGCGCGGCATGGTCCCACCGCGTAACCTCGGAGATGCCGTCGACGCCGCCGCGCAGATTGCGCCACAGCTCGTCGACGTTCGCGGCCTTGGGGAAGCGTCCGCTCATGCCGACGATGGCGATGGCCTCGGGCACTGCCGCCACGGCGATGCGCGGCCGTTCAGACTGCGCCGCCGGGACCGCGGCGGGAAGTTTCGCCGCCAGCTCGCCGAGGTTCCGGGTCTCGAAGAAGAGGGTCTTCGGCAATTTCCCGAGATCTTTCTCGAGCGTGGCCGTGATCTGCATCATCACCAGCGAGTCGATGCCGAGCGTCTCGTGCGGCTGCGACTCGGAGATGCGCGCCGGATCGAGCTGCAGCACTTCGGCGACGACGCGGCGGAGGTAGTCGACATTCGCTTCACTCGAAACGACAGGCAGGAGTGCCTGTCGTGCATGCGGCGGCGCCGTCAGCTTGATCGGCATCACTTCCTCGAAGCCGGCGGCGAGGATGCGCTCGAATGCTTCGATGCCTTCGCCGGTCCCGATCGAGGCGACGCCGCGCCGCGCCACGCCGCGGCGATGGGCATCGGTGGCGACGATGCCGACATCGCCCCAGAAGCCCCAGTGGATCGTGACGACCGGACAGCGCAGCCGCGCGCGCCACTGCGCCGCGAGCGCGTCCTGGATGCCCGAGGCCGCGGCGTAGTTGCTCTGTCCCGCGCCGCCGCTGAAGGAGATCGCGGAGGAGAAGATCGCAGCGAAATCGAGAGGCTGTCCCTCGAGCGCAGCGAAGACGGCCGCCGTGCCTTGGGCCTTCGGCCGCAGCGCGGCGTTCAGATCGTCATCGGTCATGCGCGCGATCGGAGCATTGGCGAGCACGATCGCGGAATGCACGAGGCCATGGATTGCTCCCCATCGCTCGACCGCCTCGGCGACGACCGCGCGCATGGCCACGGGATCGGCGGCGTCGGCGGCGCGATAGATGGCCTCGCCGCCGAGGCGGGCGATGTCGGCCAGCAGCGCGTCCGCCGCGGGGCGGCGGCCGGTGAGGATCAGCCGCGCCTTCCAGCGCTCCGCGAGATGCCGCGCGAAGGTGGACCCGAGACCGCCGGCGCCGCCGACGATCAGGTAGACGCCACCCTCCCGCAACGGCGGCGCGGCGGGCGTCCAATCTCCGGCGGCAATCTCGCGCGTGGTCCGGATGCGGCGGCGTCCGCCGACGTACGAAACCTCATGCTCTCCGCCCAGCGGCTCGGCGGCGAGGAGCGCGGCAGCATCGCTCGGATCGTCGATGGCGATGGTGCGGAACGAAACACCCGGCATCTCCTCGGCCAACGAACGGCAGAGCGGCGCGAAGGCGCCGAGGACAGCGTCGCCCTTCGGCACGACGATGCGCACCGCCTTCGCTTCGATGCCGGAGCGCATCAGGCGGAAGAAGGGAAGCAGCTCGCCGGCAATGGAGTCGTCGATCCGCGGACCGTCGAGCGGCGGGAACGCACATAGATAATGGATGGTGTCAAAGGCGCCGAGGCGGCGGCAGTCGTCATCGGCGCCGATCTCGAACACGCCGTCGCCGAGGGGGCGGAAGGCGCGGCCGCGAATGACCTCGACAGCGTCGCCGTGGGCCTGGCGGAGGCGCGCGCCGAGGCCGCCGTCGGCGATCTGCCGGACGATCAAGGCGCGGCCGGGAAGCTTCGCAGACGATGCAAGCGGCGCGTCTTCCCAGACCGGTGCGAAGTAGCGGAGCGTCGCGGCGCGTTTCGGCTCGAAGCCGCGCAGCTCGGCGAGCGCCGCACCCTCGGAATCGAGAACGAAGAGGTCGTAGACATCGCCGCGCTTCACGGCGTGCGTGAATCGCGCCTCGCGCAGCGGCGCGTGAATCTCGATCGACTCCAGCGCGAAGGGGACGAGTGTTCCCTCCTCGCCGTGCATCAAGACAGCGGCGGTCTGGAAGGCGGCGTCGAGGATGGCGGGATGCAGCTCCCACTCGCTCTCCGCGAATGGGCCAAGGTCACCGACCGCCTCGCGATCGTCGTACTGAATTCGAGTGAGCAGGCGGAAAGAGTCGCCGTACGAGATCCCGGCGGAAGCGAGCCGCGCGTACAGCTCCTCGCCGCGTAGCGTCGCCGGCAGCGACGCTGGCACCTGACGTGGCGCGGATGGGCGGGCGGAAGCGGCGCATGTTCCCCGCGCGTGCACGCCGGCATCGCTGACGAGCTCGAAGGTCTCGCCGCTGAAGCGGACGTCGACGAAGGTCTTGTCCGTCACCGTGAGCGGCTGCAGCCAGACGATCGACTCGAGGCGCCCGGGTCGGGCCGCATGCACGATGGCGAGTTGTGCGGCTGCAGAGAGCGTGCGTCGTGCCTGCACGACGTGATCGCGGAGGTGCCAGTCGCTCGCCGAGAGCTCGATGGACGTCGTCGGCCGCGGCGCTGTATGCCAGTGCGACTCGCCTGCGAACGGATACGACGGCAGATGCGTGCGCGGCACGCCGCCGCCCGTCGCGGGCGCGGCGATCTCGCGGAAGGTGCGCGGCTCGGCGACGCTGTACGAGACGGCGTCGTTGCTTTTGCCGCTCAACCAGTCGCGCAAAGCCGCGCGGAATTCATCGGCCGTCGAGGCGCGCACGCTCAGCTGATGTTCGAACGCATCGCGCCCATGCCGGAGCGTCGCCGCCGTCTCGGCGAGCGGCGCATCGCTCCGCGCCAGCGCTTCCGCGTAGCGGCGCAGACTCTCCGCGGAGCGCGCCGAGACCGGCAATAGCAAGGGCTCGCTCGGCTCCGGCGCGAGGGCACGGCGCGGTGCCTCCTCGATGAGCAGGTGCGCATTCACGCCGCCGAATCCGAAGCTGCTGACGCCGGCGCGGCGCGGCACCGCGTTCCAGGCGCGCCGCTCGCGGACCACCTCGAGCGGCGTGCCCTCGAGGCGGAGATGCGGATAGAGCTCCCCGCAATGCAGCGTCGGCGGGATCGCGCTGTGCTCCATCGCCAGCACCACTTTGATCAGCCCCGCAACGCCGCTGGCCGGCTCGAGATGACCGATGTTCGATTTGAGCGAGCCGATGCCGCAGAACGGCTCGGCCGGAAGCGCTCTCCCCTGCCGCCGGGCCAGCTCGCGGAACGCGCCCGCCACGCCGTCGACTTCGACTGGATCGCCGAGCTCCGTGCCGGTGCCGTGGGCCTCGATGTAGGTGATGCTCTCCGGCGCCACGCCGGCGGCCGACCAGACGCTTGCAAGCAGCTCCGCCTGCGACGTCGAGCTGGGCGCGGTCAGCGAGCCGGCGCGCCCGCCGTGCGCGACGCCGCTTCCGAGAATGACCGCGCGGACCGGATCGCCGTCGGCAAGCGCTCGCGCGAGCGGCTTGAGCACCACCGCGCCCACCCCCTCGGCGCGTACGTAGCCGTCGGCGTTGCGCGCGAAGACCTTGCAGCGGCCGTCGGGCGCGAGTACGCCCATGTTGCCGACCGCGGCGCTCGTGGCCGGTGAAAGCAGCAGGTTCACGCCGCCCGCCACGGCGAGATCGCATTCGCCGGATCGAAGGCTTTGCACCGCCCGATGGATGGCCACCAGGGAGCTGGAACAAGCCGTATCGATCGACTCGCTGGGGCCGCGGAGGTCGAGCAGGAACGAGAGGCGGTTGGCGATGACGGCGTGCGCCGTGCCGGTGACGACTTGCGGATCGGCGGCGCGGAGGAGCGACGCGTAATCGTTCGCCTGAACGCCGACGAAGACCGCCGTGCGCGAGCCGCCGAGCTTCAGCGGAGCAATCGCGGCATCTTCGAGCGCGCTCCACGCCGTCTGCAGAAACAGCCGCTGCTGCGGGTCCATCAACGCCGCCTCGCGCGGGGCGATCTGAAAAAACTCCGCGTCGAAGCGATCGACGCCGTCGAGGAAACCGCTGTCAGGGAGCGCTCCCGACAACCGCTCGCGCTCGGCCGGAGCGCGGCGAACGAGATCGTCGCCGGCCTCGAGATGGCGCCAGAAGTCGTCGAGATCGTTCGAGCCCGGAAGCAGCGCGTGCATGCCGACGATGGCGATGGCATCGCGCGCCGGTTCCTGGCGCGGCGCGACCTCGGGTTCGCGATGCGGCGCGACGCCGAGTCGGGCCAGGTGCGCGGTCAGCTCGGCAAGTGTGTTCCGGGCGAAGAAGATGGCCGGGCTGACGGAGACGCCGAGGCGCTCGGTCAGTTTGGAGGCGAATTCCTTGAGCGTCATGGAGTCGAAGCCGTACTCGTGGAAGCTGACCTGCGGGCGGATCGCCGCGACATCGAGGCGGAGCAGCGCTGCCATCTCGCCGCGCACAAGCTCCAGCAGCGCGTCGTCGGCCGGCGCGGGCGCCGTCGCGGCCTCGCAGCCGAGGTAATGGCGCAGCCGCTCCCGATCGCCGGCTGCGACGAGCACGACCGGCTCCTTCGACGCCAGCGCCGCGGCGAGAGCGTCGAAGGCTTCGCCGCTCTCCAGTGCGCGCATGCCGGAGGACTGGCGGAAGAGATCGAGGCCGCCGTCGACGAATTGCATCCCGCCCTCGGCCCAGAGCGGCCACTCGATGGAGAGGATGCGCCCGCGATGCTGCCGCGGATACTCGCTGAGAAAGCGATTCGCGTAGGCGTAGTCGCCGTGACCGAAGTCGCCGACGGTGGCGGCGAGCGACGAGAAGAGGACGACGAAGCGCGGCACGTCGGAGCGGGTGAGACGATCGAGCAGGATCGTGCCGCCGACTTTCGCGGCGAATACCGCGCGCATCTCGTCCACGCTCTTCGATGCCAGCGCGTTCGCGCCCATCGAGCCCGCCGCGTGGAGAACGCCGTCGATCCTTCCCCAGCGCTCGCGGACGCTGGCCAGAGCATTGCGCAGCGACGCCTCGTCGCTGACGTCGGCCTGCAGGTACATGACCTCGGCGCCCGCCGCTTCTAGCTCGCGCAGCTTGACTGCGTCCGCGGCGCGGCGGCCGAGGAGCGCGAGCCGGGCCTGGAAACGGCGCGCGAAGTGACGGGCCATGGAGAAGCCGGCGCCTCCGAGGCCTCCGGTGATCAACACCACGCCCCGCGGCGGGAAGTCGAGCGCGGCGGGAGCGAGGTCGAGCTCGCGCAGCTTGCGCGTGCGCGCCACGCGGATGTCGAGGCGCGCGTCGGCGAGACGCAGCGACGGCACGAGCGCGGCCAGCGCTGGGTCGGCGCCGGCGTCGATGACGATCGGCGGCAGCGATGCGT
>DASXIH010000200.1:0-3572 GCA_036498125.1 Thermoanaerobaculia bacterium | reverse complement strand
CGCCCCGCCGGAACCGGCGGATCAGGACGAGGAACGTGTCCTGGTGAAGATCCTCGGCCAGGTCATGGCTTCGCGTGATGCGCCCCAGCAGATGCAGCACGGCCTTGCTGCATCGCAATACGAGCTCGCGCTCGGCGACGGCATCACCTCTTGCGATCCGAGTTGTGAGCCGCTCGGCCGGACTGCATAGCTCCTCGCGCCGGCCCATCGAGCCGAACCCAAGGAATGCAGATGAATGCTGTTAGCCCCAAACAAGGAGTGGCAGAAAAAGGGATTTCCCTACCTCCAGCTATAGCCGCCTCGATGGATGACATTGACGAAGTAATGCCATTGCCCTCGGGAGCGGCCTTCGGTAGAAGAGGTTGCGGCGGCGATCGACGCGTTCGAGTGATCGCTCTTGAAGGCGACGTGTCATTCGCCGACGACCGCGACGCCGCGGCTGTCGGGAGCGACACGCGGTAAGGCGCGTGCCGCGGGCAGGTAGAAGAAGTCGACCCCTCGTCCGCCGGAATTCGCCTCGGCCCACGTGATCGGGGCGAAGAGGAACGTCACCGGCGCGGTGACGGCGATCTGCGGCACGTCGATGGTTCGTGGCGCGAGGAAGACGGGGCGGCTGCCGCGGTACCCGAGGTGTTCGCTGAAGATCGGAAGCGGCACGACGGCGTCGCCGATCGAGATGTCGAGGAAGCCCTTTGTTTCGCGAGCGGCGGGTGGGAGGACGGCGTGGAAATCGCGAACGGCGAGGCCGGCGTAGCTGATGTCGAACGTGGCGTCGGGCGCGAGCGGCGGATAGCGGAGAACGAGAAGAGGTGCAGCTGCCGACACGACGCAAACGAGCTCGCCGGCATCGTGGGGACGGGCATAGGTGAACGATCCGTCCGGCGCGATCGTCGACGACTCGGATAGGTCGCCCGAGGGCGTGACCCAGACGACGCGGCCGCCGGCCGCCGCGGCGTTGCTCACGGTGCCGCGGCGGGTGTCGGTCCGCGTGAGAGAGACGCTCACGTCCGCGGACGAAGCGTCGAGCGTGAACGGCGGCGCACAGGCGCTCGAATAGTGTTCGTGCGACGCGCAGACGACGATGCGGCGCTTCTGCGGGAGTCCCGCGATTTGAGACTTTCCGTCCGCATCGGTCTTCGCCGCCGATCCTTCGAAGAGCGTCACGTCGAGGTCGTCGCGGCGCATGACGCGGTACTTCACGGCGGCGCCTTCGATCGCGGCACCCGATCCGCCGTCGAGCACAGACACATGGACCGCCGTCGCCGTCAGGTCGATGTCGAATCGTGAGTTCGGGATCGGCGCCGCATCGGGAACGTAGAGGGTCTCTTCCGTTGCATCGCAGCCACGGACCGCGATCGGGTTCGGATCCTTGAAGAACCGCCGTTCCGCCGCGGGATCGGACTTTGGAGCGGGAGAAGAAAGCGCGACGTACTCGCCGGTGTCGGGGTCTGAGACGGCACCCTCTCCGATCGCAACGAATGCGTGATACGGCTTTCCCTCGCGCGTGACGCGGCCGAAGAATCGATCGGGACGCGAGTTGAGGTCGACGACCGAATCGGCATCATCGAATTGCAGTGTCGTGGCCACGGCAGGGAGCTCGTGATAGGCGAGACGGAGCTGATAGGAGCCTGACGGGAGTCCTTGCACGGCGATCTCGCCGGACGTCGCGGTGCGGTCCAGTGCGATGGTGCGGACGGTCGTACAAGTCGACGGGCAACGCGCGATCGTGATCGCAGGGTCGGCGTTCAGAGGTGCGGGCCCGCACGAATTCTTCGGTGCCGAATACGCGGCCATGTCGGGAGGAACCGACCAGCGAACGGTGACGACGGAGGCCGGTGCGGTGCGCAGGGGACGGATGGCGCGGCCGTGCTCGATCGCCACCTCGTCCTCCAGCCACCCTTTCCCGCTGAGGTGCGCCCGTGTTTTCTCGTCGGGAACGTCGCGGAAGAACGCGATGGCGGGTCTTCCGGCGAGCAGCGGATCGAGGCGATTGATTGACTGCCGCACTCCGTGAGAAGTCGTGATCTCGACCGTCGGAGCGCTCCGCGTTCGCGGCCGCCCGTTTGCGAGCACCACTCCGACCGCGACGAGGGCGCGATCGCCGATGACGAACGGAACGATCGCCGACTCTCGCGGCACGAGCACCTCTTTCTCGCCCGGAACGAGCGGGAGCACGTTCCCGGTTGATTCGACGTACACCGCCCCGCGGTCACCGATGGGGACTCTCTGTGCGGGAACGAGCTCGATGCGGTCGACGTCGAGACGTCCGTCGCGAAGGAGGAAGACGTCGCGCGACACCAGCCCGTTCTTCGTGTTCCGCGCGAAGACGTTGTAGATCCCGGTCTGTGGCAGCGCGGCGCCGCAGGTCACGTCCTTGAAGGAGGTGAAGCGCTCGACCGGATCGTCCGGCGCGCCCGCCGCGAACCAGCAGACTTCCGCTCCCGTGATCGGTTTTCCGTCCAGTGTGAGCTGCACTGCGACCGCTCTCGCCGGAGAAGCGGCGAGCACCAATAGATAGAGGACGGCGGTGATCCGGGCGCTCATTGGGAGCCGCTGCTTCCCTAGTGCCTGACCGCCCGGCGGCGCGGGGGCGAGGTGCAGCCGTTGAGCAGGACGGAGACGTAGTTCTTCGCGCTGGTGGGGTTGCCGACGTCGCCGTTCGCCACGATGACGTCGGGGCGTCCGTCGTGGTCGACGTCCGCGATGGCGAGGTCGCGGGGGCTCTCGCCGCCGTTGAAGTCGCCGCCGGACTGGAAGGTGCCGTCGCCGTTGCCGAGGAGCAGCGAGAGATGGCCGAAGATGCCGGCGGCGATGAGGTCGAGGCGGCCGTCGCCGTTGAAGTCCGCGGCGGCCATGCCCCACGGTGAGCCGGTGATGTTGTAGGTCGCCGCACTCGCGAACGTGCCGTTGCCGTTGCCGAGGAGGATTGCGACGGTGTCATTTGCACCGTTTCCGGCGGCGAGGTCGATCTTGCCGTCGCGGTTGAAGTCGGCCGCGACGAGGGAGCGCACTTCGTGGCCGTTGGTCGGATAGCTGACCGGCGGTGTGAACGTGCCGTCGCCGACATTGAGCAGGATCGACACGTCGGTGCCGCTAGAGTTGCCGATGGCGAGATCGTTCTTGCCGTCGCCGTTGAAATCGGCGATCGCGATTGCGCCGGGGCCCGAGCCGGCGGCGTAGGTCTTCGGAACGCCGAAGACGCCGGCGCCGTTGCCGATGTAGACGTCGACGTCTTTCTGCGCGGAGATCACGACGATGTCGAGCTTCCCGTCGCCGTTGAGGTCCGCGAGCTTCAGCGGGAACGGGCAATCGCCGAGGGGGCCGATGTGCGCCGGCGTGCCGAACGTGCCGTTCGAGAGGCCGAAGCGGATCGAGAGGTTCTTGCTGTTGCAGTTCGCGATGACGAGATCGACCTTGCCGTCGCCGTTCACGTCGCCGACGGCCACGGAGAGCGGCGTCGTCCCGGGCTCCGCGTAGTTCACGGCGGCCGCGAACGTGCCGTCCGGCTGCGCGATGAGAACGGAAACGCTGTCGGAGTCCTGATTTGGAACGACGAAATCGAGCCGGCCGTC
>DASXIH010000199.1:0-7450 GCA_036498125.1 Thermoanaerobaculia bacterium | reverse complement strand
GCCAGTTCTCGGTCATGATCGATGCCGGCCTCCCGCTGGTGCAGTGCATCGAGATCCTCGCGTCGCAGCAGGAAAACAAGAACTTCAAGCGCGCCCTCATCCAGATCCGCCAGGACGTCGAGTCGGGTGCCTCGCTCGCCGACGCCATGCGCAAGCATCCGAAGATCTTCAGCGACCTCTTCACGAACATGATCGCCGCCGGTGAGGCGGGCGGTATTCTCGACACGATCCTGCAGCGTCTCGCGCAGTACATCGAGAAGTCGGTCAAGCTGAACTCGCAGGTCAAGTCGGCGATGATCTATCCGGTCGCCGTCATCTCGATCGCGGTCATCGTCGTCGCGGTCATTCTCTGGAAGGTCATCCCGGTCTTCGCCTCGCTGTTCGCCGGCCTCGGCGCCACGCTGCCGCTGCCGACGCGCGTCGTCATCGCGCTCTCGCACTTCATCGGCGACTACTGGTGGATCATCAGCGGCCTCCTGATCGCCACCTGGTACGGCCTCAAGCGCTACCACGAGACGCCGAAGGGGAAGCGCGTCATCGACGGCATCCTGCTGAAGGCGCCGATCTTCGGCATGCTGCTCCGCAAAATCGCCGTGGCCCGCTTTTGCCGCACGCTCGCGACACTCACCTCCTCGGGCGTCCCCATTCTCGACGGTCTCCAGATCACGGCCCGCACGTCGGGCAACTCGATCGTGGAAGACGCGATCATGGCGACCCGCAAGTCAGTCGAAGAGGGCAAGACCATCAGCGAGCCGCTCGGCGACACCGACGTGTTCCCCTCGATGGTCGTGCAGATGATCGCGGTCGGCGAACAGACCGGCGCGCTCGACACGATGCTCTCGAAGATCGCCGACTTCTACGAGGACGAAGTCGACACCGCGGTGGCCGGCCTGATGAAGCTCCTCGAGCCGCTCCTCATCGCGTTCCTCGGCGTCGCGATCGGCGGCATCGTCATCGCGATGTACATGCCGATGTTCTCGCTGATCGGACAGATGGGCTAAGCAACGTAGGGCCCGTCCTACATATGCACAGCGACGCCCGCATGCTCATCGCGGTACGCGTCGTCGTCGTGACGACGCTGCTGATGGCGTCGCTCATCATCCAGTTCACGGTCCGCGAGCTGCTGCCGATCACGTACATCTACCTGACGGCGGCGCTCGCGTACGGCCTGACGCTGATCTACATCGGCATCGGCCAGCTCTTCCCCTCCCGCACCCTCAATCTCTACGTCCAGCTCTTCGGCGATCTGATCGTCGAGACGCTGCTCGTCTACTTCACCGGCGCGCTCGACTCGCCGTTCTCGTTCCTCTACCTCGTCTCGATCATCACCGCGTCGATGCTGCTCTACCGCCGCGGCGGCCTGATGACCGCGTCCGCGGCGACGATCCTCTACGGCCTTCTCTGCGACACGCTGTTCCTCCACATCCTGCCGATGCCGGAGCAGTCGCTCGTGGAGGTCTCAGCCTGGATCTCGTCGCGCGTCTACTTCAACATCGCCACGAACCTCGCGGGCTTTTACGCCACAGCGCTCCTGACGTCGTACATCTCCGAGAAGCTGCAGAAGACGTCGGAGGAACTCGTCGAGAACCGGCAGAACCTCGCGGAGCTGCGCGCGCTCAACCAGAACGTCGTCGAGTCGATCCCGTCCGGCCTCATCACGTTCACCGAATACGGCACCGCGGCGTTCGCGAACCCCGCCGCGACGCTGCTCCTCCACATGCGCGTCGACCAGCTCCTGGGACGCCACATCAGCGAGCTCGGATTCGTCGGCCTCGCGGAGTGGAACGACACGCGCGCCAGCCTCGCGGACGGCGTCGTGGTGCGCAGCGAAAAGGACTTCCTCCTCGACGGCGACACGCGCAGCATCGGCTTCGCGGTCACGCCGCTGAACACACTCGAAGGGAAGGCGTCGGGCTACACGCTCATCTTCCAGGACCTCACGGAGATGAAGAAGCTCGAGTCGGAGCTGCGCCTCAAGGACCGCATGGCGGCCGTCGGCGAGCTCTCGGCAGGCATCGCCCACGAGATTCGCAACCCGCTCGCGGCGATCGCCGGCTCGGCGCAGGTGCTACGCAACTCGTCGTCGCTCTCCTCGCAGGAGCAGCGGCTGATGTCGATTGTCCTGAAGGAGTCGGAGCGGCTGAACAAGTCGATCGCCGACTTCCTCCGCTTCGTCCGCCCGCAGGAGAAGCGCGCCGCGGAATTCGACATCGCGGCGAGCCTCGCCGAGACGCTGGAGCTGCTCGCGAACTCTCCCGAGCTGCGCGCCGACCACGAGATCGACGGCGCCATCGAGCCGCCGTCGTTCCACATCATCGGCGACCCCGACCAGATCCGCCAGGTCTTTTGGAACCTCGCACGCAACGCGTTCCAGGCGATGCCGGCCGGCGGCAAGCTGAGCGTGCGTACGACGATCGGCGACGACAGCTACCAGATCATCTTCAGCGACAGCGGACGCGGGATGACCGAGGGCGATCTGCGGCGCCTCTTCCAGCCGTTCCGCACCAACTTCCCCACCGGCACCGGCCTCGGCATGGCGATCTCCTACCGCATCGTCCAGGAGCACGGCGGCCGCATCGACGTGGCCTCGCGCGAAGGCATCGGCACGACGATTACGGTATCGCTGCCGGCGCTCGGTTCCGTCTATGCGGCGCCGCCGCGCAGACTGCTCAACTATTAGCGTTGCTCGCGAGAGCCACGCCCCTCACCCGGCCTTCGGCCACCCTCTCCCGGAGGGAGAGGGCTGTGTTCTCGTTTCTCCCTCTCCCTTGGGAGAGGGTGCCGCGAAGCGGCGGGTGAGGGGCGTGCATCTCGCGAGATGCCGCTGCGCTCGGGATAAACTGGAACACGGTGACCGAGTCCCGCCTCCTCGAAGCAGGCCCGCTCGACGACGAGCTGCAATCCGAGCTTTCCCTCCGGCCGAAGCGGCTCGTCGAGTACATCGGCCAGCAGAAGGTGAAGGCGAACCTCGAGATCTCGATCGCTGCGGCGCGCAAACGCAGCGAGACGCTCGATCACGTTCTCCTCTTCGGCCCTCCCGGCCTCGGCAAGACCACGCTCGCGAACATTCTCGCGAACGAGATGGACGCCTCGATCCGCACCACCTCCGGCCCCGCTTTGGAGCGTCCCGGCGACCTCGTCGCGATCGTGACGAATCTACAGCCGGGAGAAATGCTCTTCATCGACGAGATCCACCGCCTCCCGGCGCAGGTCGAAGAGGTCCTCTACTCGGCGATGGAAGACTTCCACGTCGACATCGTCATCGGCCAGGGACCCGCCGCGCGGACGATGAAGTTCGAGCTGCCGCGCTTCACGCTCGTCGGCGCAACGACGCGCGCCGGACTGCTCACCGCGCCGCTGCGAGCGCGCTTCGGGATCGTCCACCGCCTCGACTTCTACGACGTCGACTCGCTGACGATCATCGTTCACCGCTCCGCCGAGATCCTCAACATCCCGATCGAGCGTGACGCGGCGGTCGAGATCGCGCGCCGCGCCCGGGGCACGCCGCGCATCGCGAACCGCCTTCTGCGCCGCGTGCGCGACTACGCCGAGGTCAAGCACGAGGGGAAGGTGACCCTCGCGATCGCTCAGGATGCACTGCGCATGCTGGAGGTCGACGAATACGGCCTCGACGAGATCGACCGCAAGCTCCTCACTGCCGTCATCGAGCGCTTCAACGGCGGCCCGGTCGGCATCGCGGCGCTCGCGTCGTCGACCGCCGAGGATCGCGGAACGATCGAAGATCTCTACGAGCCATACCTGATCCAGATCGGCTTCCTCCAACGCACCCCACGCGGCCGCGTCGCCTCGAAGCTCGCCTACGACCACCTCGGATATAAACTCGGCACCACCCGCAGGCAGAGCGACCTTTTCTGATGGCGATCTTCGATCTACTCAAACACGAACGCGAGCTCCGCTCGTTCGCCGCGGGCGATGTGATCTTCAACGAAGGCGATGCCGGAGACGCGATGTACGCCGTGCTCCAAGGCGAAGTCGAGATCACGAAACATGGGCACACGCTCGAAGTCGTCCCGGTCGGCGGCGTCTTCGGCGAAATGGCGTTGATCGATCAGGAGCCGCGCAGCGCAACGGCGAAAGCGCGCACGGACTGCAAGCTCGCCCTCGTGAACCAGAAGCGCTTCACCTTACTCGTCCAGCAGACCCCGTTCTTCGCGTTGCAGATCATGCACACGCTTGCCGACCGGCTGCGGCGCAACACGAACGCGTAAGCCGTCGTCTCAGTCTTTCCGAAAGTGCGCGCCGCGCGATTGCGGGTTGCGCAGGGCGGCGCTGGCGACGATGCCGGCCATGTGGTTGCCGTGGAACAGCTCGACGATGTTCTTGCTGACCGTCGCCTCGTGGTAGTACTTCGTGAGGCGGTTGCCGAGCTCGCGCATGTCGGCGACGGCGCGCTTGAGGCGCTCGTACGTCCGCACGATCCCGACGTAGTTCCACATCGTGTGCTGGATCGTCGTCCAGTCCTGCAGCAGCAGCGCCGGATCTTCGAGGTTCTCGTGGCCGGGCGGCTGCCAGTCCTGGATCGTCTTCACGAGGAGCTCGTCGATCGCGCCGACGCCGGCGGCAGGCCGCGACTTCGACGGCATCGTGCGCAGCTTCGCTTCGATCGACCTCGCCGCCGAGAAGCCCCACGTCAGCCCTTCGAGCAGCGACGTCGACGCGAGCCGGTTCGCGCCGTGAACGCCGGTGCACGACGTCTCGCCGATCGCGTACAGCCGCGCCAGCGTCGACTCGCCGCTCGTGTTCGCGAGCACGCCGCCGCAGAAATAGTGCGCCGCGGGGACCACCGGGATCGGCTCGCGCTCGATGTCGACGCCGATCTCCGCGCACGCCTTCCGGATGTTCGGGAAGCGCTCCGCGATCGGCTGGTGTCCGTTGTAGAAGTTCGCCAGGTCGAGATAGACGAACTCCTCCTTGTTGTGCGTCATCTCCTCGACGATCGCGCGCGCCACGACGTCGCGCGGCGCCAGATCGCGCAGCGTCGGCGAGTACTTCTCCATGAAGTATTCGCCCTTGTGATTGCGCAGCCGTGCTCCCTCCCCGCGCAACGCCTCCGAGATCAGGAAGTGATTCGCCTTCTTGTCGGCGAGCGCCGTCGGGTGGAACTGCACGTACTCGGCGTTCATGATCTTCGCACCGGCGCGGTGAGCCATCACGACCCCGTCGCCGATTGCGCTGCGCGTGTTCGTCGTGTGAAGGTAGATCTGGCCGACGCCGCCGGTCGCCAGCACCGTGAAGTCGGCGAAGACCGTGTAGACCTCGTTCGTCTGGTTGTCGAGCAGGTACGCGCCGACGCACTCGTTCGTGAGGCGGTAGCGCACCTGAACGTCGGTCGGGTGGTGCTGCGTCGTCAGAAGGTCGATCGCCGTGACCTCGGTCGCGAGCGTGATGTTCGGCTCGTTCTTCACGCGATTGAGCAGCGAGTTCTCGATCGCCCGCCCCGTCGCGTCGCCGGCGTAGATGATCCGCGGCAGCGAGTGCGCCCCCTCCTGCGTGAGGTCGAGCTCCCCCTCCTCGTTCATCGAGAAGGGGACGTGCATCTCGTCGAGGAGGATCTGCTTGACGACCGCCGGCCCTTCCTCGGCCAGGAAGCGCACCGCCTCCTCGTTCGAGATCCCGGCGCCCGCCGTGATGACGTCATTGACCAGCTTCGCCGGCGAGTCGTTCTCGCCCTGATAGATGATCCCGCCCTGCGCCCAGAACGTGTTGCAGTCCTTCGGGTCGGCGGCCTTCGTGATCAACAGACACCGGATGCCGGCCGAGGCGAGGGTGAACGCGGTCGTGAGCCCGGCGATCCCCGTCCCGATCACGATCGCCGGAAAGTGCTCGCGATTCTTCAGCTTAGCCAAGGCGGGGGTATTGTATTGCCATGCGAAAACTCGCCGTCATCCTCGCGTTCAGTGCAGCCCCGCTCTTCGCCCAATCGAGCGACGTCGTCGCCGGCGCAATTCACGGAACGCTCCTCCTCCCGAGCGACATGTCGAAGCCGGTCCCGGTGGTGCTGCTGATCGCCGGCTCCGGACCGACCGATCGCGACGGCAACTCCGCCACCCTTCCCGGAAAGAACGACTCGTTGAAAATGCTGGCGACCGACTTCGCCATGAACGGCATCGCGTCGCTGCGCTACGACAAGCGCGGCATCGCCGCGAGCGCGATCCCGGGGCAGAAGGAGAGCGACCTCCGCTTCGAGAACTACATCGACGACGCCGTCGCCTGGTGTAACCAGCTCCACGAGAAGCGCTTCTCCAGCGTCATCATCGCCGGCCACAGCGAAGGCTCGCTGATCGGCATGGTCGCCGCGAAGAAATGCGGCGCCGCAGGCTTCATTTCCCTCGAAGGCGCCGGCTACCCCGCCGCCGACATCCTCCGGACGCAGCTCAAGACGCGGCTCCCCGCGGAACTGAACGCGCAGAGCGAGGCGGTCCTGAAGAGCCTCGAGGCCGGCAAACCCGTCGACGACGTTCCGCCGCAGCTCACCGTCCTCTATCGGGCGAGCGTGCAGCCCTACCTGATCTCGTGGTTCCACTACGACCCGGCGAAAGAGCTTGCGGAGCTGAGAATCCCCATCCTCGTCGTCCAGGGAACAACCGACATCCAGGTCAGCCTCGACGATGCGAAACGCCTCGCAGCGGCGAACCCGCGCGCGAAGCTCGTCGTGATCGAGGGGATGAACCACATCCTGAAGATGGTCTCGGGCGACCTGCAGACGCAGATCCCGTCGTACAGCGACCCGAAACTCCAGCTCAGCGAGAAGCTGACGCCGCAGCTCGTGGAGTTCGTCCGAAAAGCGGTCACTGGTCACTAGACACTGGTGACTAGGAGAACCCCCGCCAGTGACCAGTGACTAGTCACCAGTAACCAGCTGTTACGCCGCCGGTTGGGCGAATCCCGTGATCACGTACGACCCGCTCTTGATGTCCTTCTTGATCTTGATGATGTTGTTGGACTGCGCGTCTTCCAGCAGGTCGCTGAACGTGTCGTAGCCGTAGTACTCCTCGTTGAACGTCGGCTTCTTGCGCTGCATCGTCTGCTTGACCATCGAGCCCCAGAGGATCTCTTTGTTCTCGCGCATGAGCGCCTTGATCGAGTCGATGAGGAGCTTGAAGACTTCCGTCTTCTTCTTGTCGCCGGACGGGACGTTCGGCGCCTTCTGCACGCCGCGCACGAGGTCCTCGTAGAAGATCCACTCGTCGCAGTTGTCGATCAGGAGGTCGCTCGACGAGTTCTTCACCCCGACGCCGATGACGAACTTGTCGTTCTCCTTCAGCTTCGAGACGAGCGGCGAGAAGTCGGAGTCGCCCGACGCGATGACGAAGACGTCGATGTGCTCTTTCGACCAGCACATGTCCATCGCGTCGACCGCCATCCGGATATCGGCCGAGTTCTTCCCGCTGTACGACCGCGCCGGGATCTCCATCATCTCGATCGCCGC
>DASXIH010000198.1:0-4749 GCA_036498125.1 Thermoanaerobaculia bacterium | reverse complement strand
CGTTAGAAAGCAGCTCGCGCAACTCACGGCCGACGCCGCCCAGCGCGGTACGGCAATCGGGATCGGCCACATGTACCCGGTGACGGTGCGCGTGCTGAATGAGGCGGCGCCGTCGCTCCGCGCGAAGGGATTCCGCTTCGTCCGCGCCAGCGAAGCGGTCGACTGACTTGCTGCTCGCGCTCTTCCTTCTCGACCTCGCCGCCGGCCTCGTTCTTTTTCTTCCGCTCGTCGGCCGCCGCAACGCGGGCCCGAAGTTCTACCGAATGACGCTGATGATCGGCGCCGGACTCGCGCTCTTCGCGATCGCCGCGCATTGGAACGCCCGCCGCCGCGATCTCGTGTTGCTCGACGCCGCCGTCGTGGTGATCTCCGCGGCCGTGCTCCTGACACTCCGGTATCCGAAGCGCCTTGTTTTTCGCGCTCCCGCGGCGGTCCTCGGTGCCGCGTATTTGGTCGCGTGTGTCGGCGCCTATGACGGCACCGTTCGTCCGCCGAACATCGCCTGGTCGATCGCAGGCGCACTCGCCTCGCTCGCGATCCTCGGCAGCATCTATCTCGCGATGACGCTCGGCCACTGGTACCTCGTCGTTCGCGGCATGGCGATCGATCCGCTGAGACGGCTCACGGTCGCGACGCTCCTGACGACGATCGTGAAGATCGCTCTCGTGATCGCGGCATTCTTTGCCGGCGACCTCTGGCGCGAGATCGCGCTGCGGCAGGGAATCTTCTTCTGGATGCGCGCGGGATGGGGACTCATTGGCCCGCTCGCGCTCTTCCCGATGGTGTGGGGAACCGTGCGGATCCGCTCGACGATGGCCGCCACCGGCATCCTCTACGTCGACGTCGTCGCGGTCACCATCGGCGAAGTCCTCGGCGCGTGGCTGGCCTCGATGGCGCATCTCCCGCTGTGATGCCCTCTGACCGGCACGACACTGTTCGCGAGCTTCGCCGCGTTGCCGACCAGGCGCGTCACGAACGCCGTTATGAAGAGGCGCGCAGCGGATACGTCACGGCCGTCGACGTCTGCCGGGCGTCGGGCGATGCCCGGCTTCTCGCGCACACGCTCCGTCACCTCGGCGACATCGAGCGCGAAATGGGCCGCACGGATGACGCTGAAACGCATTGCGCCGAGGCGCTGGAAATTGCGCGGCGCGAAGGAGTGGCGCCGCTGGAGCTGGCGAACACGATTCGCGTGCTGGCGCTCTTACGCGATGACGAAGCCCTCTGGCGCGAAGCGCATGACCTGTATGTGAGTACGAACGTAGAGGCAGGCGTCGCTGAGACGGCGCGGCATCTCGCAAAGCGCGGCCCTCAGTCGTGATGCGCTTCTTCGGCGCCCGGCGGCGCGGCGCCGTAGACGTGCCGATCGTGAATGACTAGGTCGAACGGTTTGATCGCCGGATTCTCCGGATAGCCGCGATGCACGGCCTGGCACTGGTAGCAGACGATCACGTTCTTCACGAGGCGCCAGACGATGTAGTCGAGGATCGTGACGCCGAGGAGTGAGAGGCCGTACGTCCACGGAACGAAGATCGAACCGAGGACGACCAGCGCGATGCCGGTCGTTCGGTTGAAGTCTTTCTGGAAGTAGAGCTGATCGTGGCCGCAGGCGGCGCAGCGATCGATCAGCGTGTCGGGAGGCGGTGCGACGACTTCGTTCGGTGCACCGCAGTGCTCGCAAGGATGCGGCGCCTCGCCGCTCTCACGCCCGAGGCGCGTTTCACACTTAGGGCAGAGGAAGTGGACGGATGCCGTAGCTATTTCGCTCGCTCGAGGTAGCGGTTTTCGCTCGGGTCGACGATGATCTCCTCACCGTCGGTGACGAATGGCGGCACCTGCACGACGATTCCGTTTTCGAGCGTGGCAGGCTTGTAGGACGCCGACGCGGTGGAGCCTTTGACCATCGGCTCGGTCGTGGCGATCTTCGCCTTCACCGTCTTCGGAAGCTCGATGCCGATCGGCTTCGTCTCATGGAACTGCACCTGGATCTTGATTCCGGGCGCCAGCCAGGCAGCGGCGTCGCCGAGGTCCTCTTCCGAGATCTCGATCTGCTCGTAGTTCTCGGTGTTCATGAAGTGGTGCGCGTGGCCGTCGGAGTAGAGGTACTCCATCTCGTGCTGCGTGATGTACGCAGGCTCAATCACGTCCTGGGAGCGGAAACGATGCTCGAACTGGTTCCCGGTGCGCATGTTGCGCAGCTTCGCCTGCACCATCGCGCGGAGATTGCCCGGCGTGTGGTGGCGGAACTCGAGGACCTTGCACAGATCGCCATCAAAGAGGATGACCTGGCCTTTGCGGATGTCATTCGCCTGCATGAACGGCTGAATCCTTTCGGAAAACGTTTTTGCGTGCGCACCAACCTGAGCGGCGGCGGGCGAATTCCAGTCCGCTATACTGGCCGAACTCCATATCGGAAAGGGAAAACCATGAAGAAAATGCTGATTCTCGCGGCTGCAGCTGCGCTCTCGCTGCCCGTGATCGCATCGGCCGGGCCGATGAAGGCCGGCAAGTGGGAAGTAACCATCGAAACGCCTGCCGGCAACCGCACGATCACCCGTTGCGTGACGCAGGACGAAGCGGACCACCCGAAGGCGCCGCCGAAAAAGAACGACGAGTGCAAGATCGAGAACTACAAGATCAACGGTAATACGGTGACGTTCAAAGTCACCTGCACCAGCGGCGCGACGATGGACGGGAAGACCACCTACACAGGCGACACGTACGCCAGCGAGATGCACATGAAGATGGGCGAACACGAGTTCACGCAGCACTCGACCGGCAAGTACCTGGGGAAGTGCGACTAAGGAATGTAGTTTTCGGCCTCGCGCTTGTCGCCGCATCGGCGCAAGCGCAGGTGTCGGAAGTGATCGAGGTCCGCGTCGCGAACGTCGACGTCGTCGTCCTCGACCGCAGCGGCAAACCGATCACCGGCCTGACGAAGGACGACTTTCAGCTCTTCGAAAACGGCAAGCCCCAGCCGCTGACCAATTTCTACGAGATCCGCAGCCAGACGCTCGCGACGTCCGAACCGTCGCCGGCGGCCGCCGCTCCGTCGGCATCCGAACCCTCCGCGGAAGCGAAGAAGCGCAGCGTCGTCATCTTCTTCGACTCGTCGTCGATCGCCTTCTTTGCGCGGAACAAAGCGATGGACTCGATCCAGCGCCTGATGTCGACGCTCGTCCGCGAGGGCGACGACGCGATGATCGTCAACTGGAACCGCGGGCTTCACGTCGTCCAGCCGTTCACCGCCGACCGCGGCGCGCTGCAGCACGGCGTCGAGGCGATGCAGAAGAAGATCGCCAACCAGTCGCAGATGCAGTTCGACAAAATGCGGGTCATCAGCGACACAGGGAACAACATCCGAACGTCCCAGACGTCGGCGGGACGCTATTCGATGCAGCAGGCATACGACGACTCCGTCATGGAATGGCAGAACTACGCCACCGAGCTCCGCAACCAGCAGTCGCAGCTCATGACGGACGTTTCGAGCCTCTTCTCCGTCCTCGCCGGCAGCGATCGGAAGAAAGTGTTTCTCTTCCTTGCAGGCGAGCTCCAGGAGAGCCCGGGACTCGACGTGCTGGCGCAGCTCAATTCGACCTTCGAGCAGAACGGCTTCCACGTGGCGACCGCGGCGCAACTTCAGGCGAAGGACGTCAGCATCTCGACGCAGCTTCGGACGCTCGCGGAATCGGCGAGCGCCGATGGCGTCACCATGTACATGGTGGACGTGGGCGACCGCCGCATCGACGACACCGGCCGCATGGCTTCCGACAAGAGCGTCGAGTTTCTCAGCGACGTCAATTCGATCATGAGCATGGGGATGCTCGCGGAGACCACCGGCGGAGCGGTCCTCAACGGCATGATGAATTTCGACAACGCGCTCCGCGATGTCTCGCGCGATCTCGACTCGTATTACTCCCTCGGCTACAAGCCGGCGGACGGTCCGAAGCAGCGGAAGATCGCGGTGAGGGTGAACCGGCCGGGCGCGAAGGTGCGGACGCGGGAGTTCTACAGCCTCAAGTCCGCCGACGAACAGATCAGCGACGCTGTCGTCGCGAACGTCTTCCACGACGGGATGACGGGTGATTTCGCCGTGAGCGTCACCCCCGGCGCCGCCGAGGCGGCGGAGAAGGACACCTACAAAGTCCCGGTGACGATCACGTTCCCGTCGGACCTCACGTACCTCCCGGAAGGCGAGAAGATGGTCGGTGAATACGCGGTCGTCTTCGTGACGGCGACGTCCGACGGGGCGATGTCGCCGGTCACGAAACAGGTCCACAAAGTCTCATTCCCCGCCGCACGCGCGAGCGAAGTCGGGACACAGCCGCTGCAGACCACCGCGACGCTGCTGGTGAGGAAGGGGACGCAGTCGGTGTCGGTCGCGATCGTCGACCGGCGCGGCGCCCGTTCCGGCTACGGCAAAGCGACCTTCACGGCGGAGTAGCCGGCGAGCTCTCTCCGTCGCGCCCACCACAACTGCGCGCACATGAGGAGCATACCGAGGTCGCGGACGACGACGAAGCGCATGTCGGCGATCCGCTCTTCGTGACTCTTTCCGGCCGCCGTCACGTCGAAGCAGCCGCAGTCGATCGCGTTGTTGCGCGTCAGGTTGACCGAGATCGCGACGATGAAGACGAGCAGCAGCAGCGCGATCAGCGTTCGTGCCGCCTCTTTCCAAATGCCGAGGATCAGTGCCAGACCGCAAAGGAGCTCGATCCACGGCATCGTCAGCGCCATGAGGTTGATGAG
>DASXIH010000197.1:0-6332 GCA_036498125.1 Thermoanaerobaculia bacterium | reverse complement strand
CAGCTCAATTGTTTTCAGGAGACTCGAGTCGGATGAGGCACGGCGGTAAGTAGGTCGATTCAGCCGTTCGGACGTCGACTGTCAGGTCTAGAAGGTGCGCTGTGCGGTGATCTCGGAAAAAACAGAGACTCTGCACGTCGCGCATCCATTCGATCGCGCGCGTCGGGTCTCTGCTAAGTCTCTGAAAGGAAATCTGGCTGTGGCGGGAGGACTCGAACCTCCGACCACCGGATTAACAATCCGGCGCTCTACCAACTGAGCTACACCACAGTGTTTGGAAGGGCGGGGATTGTAACTCAGACGGCGGCGCGGATGGCGCGGAGGCGTTCGGCGCTGCCGGGCATGTCGGCGTGGATGCAGAGGGTGTCGCAGGGGATGGCGATGCGGCTGCCGTCGCGGGCGATGACGATGCCTTCCGTAGATAGGAGGCGCGCTTGGGCGGCGGCTTCTTCGATCGAGAGGAGGGAGCCGGGGGTGGTACGGGGGGTGAGGGACCCGTCGGGCTCGTAGCGACGGTCGGCGAAGGCTTCGCGGATGACGCGGACGCCGCGCTCGCGCGCCACGGCGGCCATCTGCGACGCGGCGCTGCAGACGATCGGGAGGTTGCCGCTCGCATCGAGCAGCACCTCGGCGAGGGCGCGGTCGCGGTGGGCGTCGTTGTACAGGGCGCCGTGTGCCTTGACGTGGCGGAGTGGCGTGATCGCGGCGATCGCGCCGATCTGTTCGACGAGCGTCTCGCGGAGCGCGGAGGGGTCCATCTTCATCGACGTGCGGCCGAAGTTCGCGCGGTCGGGGTACGACGGATGGGCGCCGATGGCGACGCCGTGCTCCCGCGCGCGGCGGGCGGCCTCGCGCATCGACTGGGCGTCGCCGGCGTGGCCGCCGCAGGCGACGTTCGCGGCGTCGATGAGCGGCCAGATCTCCGGCTCCGCGGCGGCGCCTTCTCCCATGTCGGCGCTGATCTCGATCCCGTTCACGCTTTCGGCGGCTCCTCCGCCGGCTTGTCCTTCTTCTTGCTCCTGCGGAACTGCTGCGTCTGCAGGTAGGCGCGTTTCATGTTCTCGAAATACGGGCGCATGTAGGCGTCTTCCGGGCCGCCGCGGTCGACGTAGATGGCGAGCATGCGGTAGATGAGCAGGATCGCCTTGCCGAGGCGGTGCTTCCGCTTCACGTTCGCCGCCTCGACCCCGTCGGTGACCGCCCGCAGTTCGCGGATCACCTCGTCCCACCGGCGGATCTCGTCCTGCTCGTCCCGGAGGTCGTCCCCGGTTCGTTTCACGAACTTCTTCGTGTCTCGCCAGACGACGGCCGCGTGCAGGCCCATTTCGACGAACTCCGGATCGAGGTTCGCGGCACGGGCGTGCGAGCGCTTTTCCTGAACTGACAGCTGGGTGAAATCAGGGATGCGCTCCTGCAGATAGCGCAGCCCCTTCACCAGCATTTCCGGCTCCGCGAGCGATGGCGCTGTCGTCTCCACGGGTGCGAGCACGTCGTCGGTCGCAGCGGGCAGAGCGGAGGTCTCCGGGTCGTCGCT
The DNA here is from genome assembly GCA_036498125.1 of Thermoanaerobaculia bacterium. Taxonomy (GTDB): domain Bacteria; phylum Acidobacteriota; class Thermoanaerobaculia; order Gp7-AA8; family Gp7-AA8; genus DASXHZ01. The sequence continues at coordinate 4,798 of DASXIH010000197.1, read as the reverse complement.
AGACATGTTTTTATTATGCAGGAAGACGCGAAAAGGCTCGGCGCGCACGCGATTGACATGGGGCAATATCAATCGTGACTTCGACAACCGCGCGATTGATATGAGATGACCTTATTCGTGGCCTCCGCGAAGGCGTGAATGGGGGCGGCGAGCGTGCGATCGATATGACCTGACCTTAATCGTGGCCTCGCCGAGGGCGTGAATAGGAGCGACGGCCGTGCGATCGATATGACGTGACCTCAATCGTGGCGCCGGCGAAGTCGTGAACAGGTCTGAAGAGCGCGTGATTGATATGAGGGGCCTCAATCGCGCGCTCCGCGATCACGTGAACAGGTGTCGCGAGCGTGCGATTGACGTGTCACAGCTCCGCTCCTTTCGTCTCCGGCAGCAGCCAGATGAGGGCACCGCCGACGGCGAAGAAGAGGGCGTCGACGGCGAGGCCATAGTTGAGACGCGACTGCGCCAGCGCGCCGATGGTGAACGGCGCGGCGGCGCTGACGACTCGTCCGGCGTTGTAGCAGAAGCCCTGCGCGGTGGCGCGGATGCGCGTCGGGAAGAGCTCCGCGAGCATGGCGCCGAAGAGCGAGAAGTAGCCGTGGCCGAAGTAGCCGACCAGCGGGCCGATGGTCAGCAGCGTCATCGGCGAGCGCGCGCCGAATGCGAAAACCGGCACGACGATCGCCGCGGCGATCATGAAGAAGGTGAACGACGGCCGGCGGCCGAATCGGTCGGCGATCCAGCCGAAGGTCGTGTAGCCGAAGAAGGCGCCGACCTGGAGGATCACGAGCCAGAGCGCGGACTTCGTCAGCGTCAGTCCGGCGCCGCCTTTCTCCACGGGCGAGGCGAGGAACGCGGGGAGCCAGGACGTGAGGCCCCAGTACGCGACGAGGACCGAGGCGGCGACGAGGGTGGCGAGAAGGGTGCGGCGAATGACCTTCTCTTCGAAGATGTCGATGAAGCGGGAATCGCCCGCGCCGCGCTCGCGCCAGATCGCCGGCTCTTCGACACCGCGGCGGATGAAGAACGCGGCGATCGCGGGGAGCGCACCGACGAGGAAGAGAACGCGCCAGCCGAAGCGGTCGAGGAGGAGCGCGGAGATCGCGGCCGCGAAGAGGGCGCCGATCGCCCAACCGCTCTGCATCAGGCCCATCGCCTTGCCTCGATGTTCAGCCGGCCACGTTTCGGCCACGAGGACGGAGCCGCACGACCACTCGCCTCCCATCCCGAAGCCGACCAGCGTGCGCCAGGCGATGAGCTGCCAGAGCGCGTGCGAGGTGGCGAGGCCGGCGGTCGCGAACGAGTAGACGAGGATGGAGATCGTCATGGCGCGGACGCGGCCGATGCGGTCGGCGACGCGGCCGAAGCCGATGCCGCCGATGGCGCCCGCGATCAGCGCGACCGAGGTGAGGCCGCCCATCGTGGCGCTGCTGAGACCGAACTCCTTCTGGATCGGAAGGATCGCGAAGGTGAAGAGGAGAAAGTCCATCGCGTCGAGCATCCATCCGAGCTGCGCGGCGAAGAGCGCGCGCCACGCCTGGCGGCCGACGTTCGGGAACATGGTTGGCGAGTGTAGCGCGAGGCGTGATTTGCGCGGAGGCACGCCCCTCACCCGGCGCTTCGCGCCACCCTCTCCCGGAGGGAGAGGGAGTTAGGAGGCGCGCAGGCGCGAGAGGAGGAAGGTCTCCATGCCGACGTCGACCGGGAGGCCGCCCGATTTGCGCTTCACTTCGAGGTCGGCGACGAGGGCGAGGGCGCGCCAGAGGTCTTCTTCGCGCTGGGCGCCGGCGGCTGACCATTTCTTGTGCAGCGGGAAGGGGTGCGGGCGCTGGCGGACGATGCCGGCGTTCTTCATGGAGTCGCCGAGCTTCTCCGCGATGGTGTCCTTGAAGCGGTTGTACTGCATCGACTGCCGCAGGTTCAGGTTCGCGGCGCGCGCGAAGGAGTGGATGGCGATCAGTTGCCGCAGCTCGTCGGCAAGCGGAAAGAGGAACTTGCCGTACTGGATCTCGATCGAGGCGCGCGGGTCCTCGCGGCGGCCCTGTGCCACGAGCTCGCGGAGCTTGGCGACCGCCTCGATGATCTTTCCTTCGCTGAAGAGCGAGCCGAACTCGTAGCGCGCGCCTCCCTCGACCGCCGCGATCTCGCGCTCGACCATGGCAACGTCGACGCGTCCCCCTTCGCCGGCGAGCGTAGCGAGGCGTTCCGCTTCGGAGACCGCGACGCGGATCTCCGGGACGTCGCGCGAGAACTTGTCGGCGAGCAGGCGTTCGATGCCGAGACGCTGACGCAGCGCGGCAACGGCACGCGGCTCGAATTTGACCTTCGCATCATTTGCGATGTCGGCGATCGCGTGCTCGAGCGCGGCGTTGAAGCCTTCGCGCGTCAGGTCGCACTCGATGACGGCGCCGTTGCGCTTGATCAGATCGGTCGTGGCAGAGTCGCGCGGGATCTCGCCGGTACGCAGCAGGAGCGTCGTTCCCGGCGCGCCGCCGCGCCCGATCGCTTCCATGAGGATCGCCGCGTCATCTTCGCCGCGCGACGCCTTTTTCCCGGTGCCGCGGCAGAAGGCGAGCATGTCGGTGAGAGTGTTGTCGAGCGCGACGCCGAGGGCGTCGGCGATGGAACGGTCCTTCTCGTCCAGGTCCGTACCGGCGAGGCCGAGGACGTGGAGGAGCTTCGCCGCGGAGGAGGCGCGCTTCTTGTCGGTCTTGGCGCTCTTCCAGTCGGCGATCGCCTTGTCGTAGAGCGAGGCGATCTGCTTCGCGGAGACGAACGCGTTGAGCTCTGCGACGACGATCAGGCGGGCCGACGCAAAGAGCGAGGCGGTTCGGTACGAGTCGAGGATGGCGGCGAGCTCCGCGCCCGCTTCATACGACTCCAGCGCGATCCCCGGATTCTTCGCGACGACGGCGTCGCGGACGTCATGAAACGCGCGCTCGGCCAGGTACTCGCTGTCGCCGCCGACGAGGATGACGCGCGGCGTCTTGCCTTCGGCGATCCTGGCGAGCGTGGCGTCTAGCGCATCCATGTGTAGGGGCCGGCTCTCAGCCGGCCCTTGGTGCGGCTAAGAGCCGCACCCTACATCTAGGACAGCAGGCCTTTTTCGACGAGCTCCTGGCAGTCGATGCAGTACGCGGTCCACGGAATCGCCTGGAGGCGCTTCTCGCCGATCGTGTTTCCGCAGTTCGTGCAGGAGCCGAACGTGCCTTCCTTGACGCGATCGAGCGCTTCCTCGACCAGCTTCAGCGAGTTGCGCTCGCCGTCGGAGAGGGAGAAGTTGAGCTCTTTCGAATAGGCGCTCGCCGCTTTGTCGGCGAGATCCTGAATGCCGTCGTCCGGTTGTTGGTTCCCGGCCGCCTTGTCGCGCTCGTACGAGTCGATGAGTTCCTGCTGCTTGCGGCGGAGGGCGTCTTCGTACGGTTGCCAGGGACTATTTTTGACTTTTGCTTTAGCGGCCATTCCAGCCACTCCTCTTACTTGTGATATCGAATGTTGCGGATCAACGTACACGCCCTGTAAATCTGTTCCAGCAGGACTACGCGTGCGATCTGATGCGGCAACGTCATCGCGGATAAGCTCAGTAACTTGTCTGCCCGGGTCCGGACGCTGTCGTCGAAGCCGACATCGCCTCCAATTACGAAATGGATGCCATGCGGACTGTCGATGGTCAGCCGTTCGAGCCACCGCGCAAATTTCAAAGAATCAAGCGTTTGCCCCCGTTCGTCGAGCACCACGACGGTACCGCGCGCGGGCATCGCGGCCAGAAGCCGCGAAGATTGGCTGCGCATAGTAGTCGCATCACTTTGAGTTTGTCTACCGCGCTCGGCAGGCACTTCGACGACCTCGATCGGGTAGAAGTGACGGATACGCTTCAAGTAGCGATCGATCGCTTCCTCGAAGTCTCTTTCGCTCGACGACGCCGGCCAGATGAGGGATATCTTCATGGTTCAGGGTTCGCGAGAAAGCACGCCCCTCACCCGGCCTTCGGCCACCCTCTCCCGGAGGGAGAGGGGCTTGTTGATCCTCCCTCTCCCGGCGGGCATAGGCGCTAACTTAGCCACGAAGCACCATCGAAGCGAGAAGGCGTTGGTTCGAACGGAGGCGAGGAGCGAGACAGAAGTGGCGTCTGCGTTTGTGGACGCGAGCGAACTGTAACGGGTTGAGAACCAGAGGTTTGATTGCCGCGACGAACGCGTCGAGCAGCAGTCGTGTCAGGCGCCACGCGCTAATCGGTCGCGAGCGGATACCCCCAGGGGGAAAAAGATTCGGCCTGTTCTACGAGATCTTCGATCGCCAGCGCCACGAGCACTTTCGCCATCACGTAAACGCGCGCGAGCGATTCGCTTCTGGCCGGCAGATGTCCGAGGTGAAGAACCGACTTGAGAGTTTTGAACTTCATCTCGATCTGCCACCGTAAGCGATAGAGATCCAGGACGCTAGCGGCGGAGATCTCGTCGCCAAGATTCGTTAGCACGAAAACGTAACCGGCTGTCTGCAGCGTTCGGATGTCGATCGAGCCGTGCTTGCTGCGTTCGGCCGCCGCCTTCGCCCGCGCTCGTTCTGCGGCTGGCTCGCTCTTGCGCACAGCGACCAACCGGCACGGAACCGTTTGTCCATCTGCAGAGCGGAACTGAACCGCGAATGCAGCGGGCTGCGCGTCATCGATCTGTTCGAGCTCGGCCGGAATGTCGAAGCGTTCTCCCTGCCGATTTTCGAGCGGAACGTTGTTCCACGGGATGCGCACGATGAAGCTTCCGCCCGCCTTGACCACGTGCGTGAGGCCGGAGCGATGCGCATA
>DASXIH010000196.1:0-2954 GCA_036498125.1 Thermoanaerobaculia bacterium | reverse complement strand
AAAAAAGCGCCGGCAGGATTGCCGGCGCCACACAGAAGCAACTGAAAACGCGTTAGACGGTTGGCGTGCCTTCGCCGCCGCCGCCACCTTCATTATGGCCACCGCCGCCGTGACCGCCTTCGCGGCGCGGGGGACGAGGGCCGCGATCGTCGCGGCGCGGGCCGCGGTCACGGTCCCCGCCGCGATGGCGATCGCCGCCGCGGAAGCCGCCGCCGTCGTGACGCGGGCCACGATCGCCGCGCGGTCCGCCGCGGTCGCCGCCGCGATCACCACGATCGCTCCGCGGCTCACGGGCAGCGCGCTCACGAGCGGCCGCGAGTTCCTCTTCGGTCGGGGGAGGGAGGAGCGGTTTGCGGGAGAGGCGGATCTTGCCGGTGTCCGGCTCGATCGCCACGACCTGCACCTCGGCTTCATCGCCGACCTGATAGAGATCGGTGACCTGGCCGACGCGCGTGTGCGCCATCTCGCTGATGTGCAGCAGTCCGTCCTGACCCGGCAGGATCTCGACGAACGCTCCGTACGGCTCGATGCGCTTGACCGTTCCCTTGTAGGTCTTCCCGATCTCGGGCGAGGCGGTGAGGCCGCGGATGATGTCGAGGGCGCGCTCGGCCGACTTGCTGTCGGTCGACGCCACGGTGACCTTGCCGTCGTCGGCAACGTCGATCTTCGTCCCGGTCTCTTCGACGATCCAACGGATCGTCTTGCCGCCGGAACCGATGACGTCGCGGATGCGGTCCTTCGGAATCTGGATCGTGTAGAGCCGCGGCGCGAACTCGGAGAGCTCCGTGCGCGGAGTGGAAAGCGCCGCATCCATCTTGTCGAGGATGTAGAAGCGTCCGTCCTTCGCCTGCGCCAGCGCCTGCGCCATGACCTCGCGCGACAGACCCGACACCTTGATGTCCATCTGCAGCGCTGTGATGCCGTTGCGCGTGCCGGCGACCTTGAAGTCCATGTCGCCTTCGTGGTCTTCCATGCCGGCGATGTCGGTGAGCACCGCGACCTTGCCGGCGTCACCGCTGACGAGACCCATCGCGACGCCGGCGACCGACGCCTTCATCGGAACGCCCGCGTCCATGAGGGCCAGCGAGCCGCCGCAGACGGAGGCCATCGACGACGAGCCGTTCGACTCGAGGATGTCGCTGACGATCCGGATGGTGTATGCGAACTCGTCCTCGGTCGGCAGCAGCGGCTGGAGCGCGCGGCGCGCCAGGTTGCCGTGGCCGATCTCGCGGCGCGCCGGGCCGCGCATGAACTTCACTTCACCCACCGAGAACGGCGGGAAGTTGTAGTGCAGGAGGAAACGCTGGAACGTCTCCCCTTCGAAGTCTTCGATCTTCTGCGCTTCCTGCGGCGTACCGAGGGTGACCGTGACGAGCGCCTGCGTCTCGCCGCGGGTGAAGATCGAGGAGCCGTGCGTGCGGGGGAGCACCGCGGTCTCGACGCTGATCGGACGGATCTCGGTGAACGAGCGGCCGTCGACGCGCTGACCTTCGTTGAGCATCAGGTTGCGGAAGATGTGCACTTCCATCTCGCCGAACGCCGCTTCCGTCGCCGTGAGCTTCTCGGCGTCTTCGGCGGGCACGGAAGCGAGCATCTGCTTCTTGACTTCCTTGATGGCGGCGTAGCGCTGGAACTTGCCAGTGGTGAGCATGGCCGCTTTGACGCGGTCGCCCCACGACGACATCAGCTCCCCGAGGTAGGCCTCGGTGAACTTCGGCGTGTACGTGACTTCGATCTTCGGCGTGCCGGCTGCGGCGCGGAGTTCGTCCTGCAGCGCGCAGATGCGCCGGATCTCGGCGTGCGCGGCGTCAAAGGCGTCGAGGATGACGCTCTCATTGACTTCGCGGGCGCCCGCCTCGACCATCACGATCGCGTCCTTCGTTCCGGCGACGACGAGGTCGAGGTCGGAGAGGTCACGCTGTGCGTTGGTCGGATTGATCACGATCTGGCCGTCGAGGTAGCCGACACGGACGGCGCCGATCGCGTTGTGGAACGGAATCTCGGAGATCACCAGCGCCGTCGAGGCGGCGTTGATCGCGAGGGTGTCAGGATCGTTCTCGCCGTCGGCCGACAGGACGAGCGCGATGATCTGCGTCTCCTGGCGGTAGCCCTTCTGGAACGACGGGCGGAGGGGGCGATCGATGAGGCGCGAGGTGAGGATCTCTTTTTCGGTCGGGCGTCCTTCGCGTTTGAAGAAGCCGCCCGGGATGCGTCCGCCGGCGTACGTGTACTCCTTGTAGTCGACGGTCAGCGGCATGAAGTCGCCCAGGACGTTGCCGTCCTTGAAACAGGCGGTGGCGAGGACGACCGTGTCGCCGTAGCGGATGACGCAGGCCCCATTGGCCTGTTTGGCGATCGCACCCGTCTCTAGCGAGAGGGTTTTCCCGCCGATCTGCATTTCTTTTTTGTGGCTCATTTTCCCTTCAGATGCACGAGGCCACTCATCTCCTCGGGCTGTTGTTTTTGTCCGCGTTGGCCGAACGATGGGATCCGGCCGGTGAGGGATGTAGGACGGGGTTCAGCCCGTCCTTGGAATGAAAAAGGACGGGCTGAGCCCGTCCTACATTGATGCCTACTTGCGGATTCCGAGCTTGTCGATGATCGTCCGGTAGCGCTCGTTGTCCGTCTTCTTGAGGTAGTCGAGAAGACGGCGGCGGCGGCCGACGAGCTTGAGAAGCCCGCGCCGGCTGTGGTGATCCTTCGCGTGTGTCTTGAAATGTTCCGTGAGATAGGCGATGCGATTGGAGAGGAGCGCGATCTGTACTTCAGGCGAACCCGTGTCCCCCTGATGGGTCGCGAAGTTCGTGATCAGCTCCGTTTTCTGCTGCTTGGTGGTCGACAAAATCCAGTCTCCTTACCGGTTTAGCGTACCTTGTTGATACACGTAGTTTATGAAATCGTGGCGACCATAACAGCGGGAGCCGGTGAAATCAATCCCGAGGCGCCAACTCGCT
>DASXIH010000195.1:0-16249 GCA_036498125.1 Thermoanaerobaculia bacterium | reverse complement strand
TCGCCCCTTTGAGATCGCGATGGTGGTTCGCGAACTGTTCGCCGCGATACGCCGCCTCATCCAGCCTGTAGCGCTGGATCATCGTCCCCATCGCGCCGTCGAGCACGAGGATGCGCTGGTCGAGCAGTTGGCGAAGTTCGGCGGTGCGATCGGGTTGCGCCATCGTGATCTCCAAAAACAAAAAGCCCCGCGAATCATTCGCGGGGCCGCGTCGAGTCGAACGTCGGTTACTGCCGGCTCTTTAGCTTTTTTTATCCTGGTTGCAAGCTGCCCCGCAAATCACTCCAGGTGCTACATCGCGATGATATCTTGATTTTATGTCCTCTGTCACGGAAACGCCCATCGCCCATACCGAGCCGGTCAACGCGAAAATCCTGGCGATTTCCGAAGATCAGATCAAAGGGTTCGTACGCGATCCGTTCGGCGAGATCGCCGCGAAGTCGGGTGTCGACGTCGAGACGGTGATGGAGCGAATCCGCGCGATGCTGCGCGCCGGGACCATCCGCCGCGTGCGCCAGACGCTCATGGCGACGAACCTCGCCGAGGGGGCGCTGGTGGCGTGGGTGTATCCGAACGACAAGCTCGACGACGCGTTCGACTTCATGGTGAAGGATGATCCGTTCAGCGGCCATGTCGTCATCCGCAGCGCCGATCCCGCGACGCAGGGCGCCTCGTACCGCCTCTGGACCACGGTGAAGGTTCCGCAGGGGTACTCGATCGAGAAGCATTGCGAGGCGCTGGCGCGCATGACCGGCGCCGAACGTTTCCTCGTGATGCCCGCGCACCGCATCTTCGCCCTCGGCGTCGGCCACGTCCGCCGCAAAGGGATGGAGCCGGGCTCGAAGTCCGATGAACTGGCCGAGGTCAAGGACACCGCTAAGGCGGAGCTGAGCGACCTCGAATGGCGCGTGCTTACGGCGCTGAAGCGCGAGCTCGCGCCGGAGGAGGTCGTACGCGACGTCTGGCAGCTGCGCGCGAAGGAGGCCGGCGTTCCGCTCGAGACGTTCTACGAGGTCGCCGAGTCGCTCAACAAGCGAGGCGTCATCGGCCGCTTCTCGACGTTCCTCGAGCACGTGAAGACGCTGGCGACCGGCGATCGAGTGACCCGCTTCAACGCGCTGTTTCACTGGGCGGTGCCGAAGGGACGCGAGATCGAGGCAGGACGCGAGGTCGGCCGCTTCCACATCCTGACGCACTGCTACTGGCGCGAAGGCGGCGACGAGTTCCGCAACGTGAACATCATGGCGGTGGCGCACGGCACGGAGAAGGAGGCGGTGCTCGCACACAAGAAAGCGATCGACGAGCACCTCGAGAGCATCGGGATCCCGGTGCTCTACACGAACGTCTTCTGGGGCGGCCGCAGCGAGATCAAACCGAGCGAGATCTCACCGTTCGCGTATCGGGAGTGGTGGGAGAAGATGAGTGGGGAGTCGGGAGTCGGGAGTCGGGAGTAGAGAGTCGAGAGGGCGGGTCGACTCCCTACTCCCTACTCACAACTCCCAGCTACGAGTGCAGTTCGAACGCGACGTTCTTGTTGTCCTTCTCCGCCAGCTCCAGCTCCCATGCTGAGGTGAAGAGGACGACCGGCCGGCCTTCGGTGTCGACGGCGAGACGCGTGCGCGAGGGGAGTGACAGCTTCGCGGCGGTGTCGACGTCGCTGTTGACCCAGCGGGCCATCGTGTAGGGGAGGGTCGAGACCGTCGTCTCGACGTTGTACTCGCTCTCGAGCCGCGACTGCAGGACGTCGAACTGAAGCTCGCCGACGACCGCGAGGATCGGCTCGGACTTGAGCCCTTCGTGCAGCGTCAGCACCTGCATGACGCCTTCTTCCTCGAGCTGCTCGAGCCCCTTCTGGAACTGCTTCTGCCGCGTGACTTCCTTGGCGCGCAACGTCGCGAAGTGCTCCGGCGCGAAGCGCGGAATGGGCGGGAACTCCACCGGCTCGCCGGAAGAGACGGCGTCGCCGATCCGGAAGAGGCCGGGGTTGACGAAGCCGATGACGTCGCCGGGATAGGCGCGGTCGATCGTCTCGCGATCGCGGGCGAAGAGGCGGTGCGGACGCGTCATCCGCACCTCGCGGTCGAGCCGCGAGTGGTGGACGAGCATGTCCTTTTCGAAGACGCCGGAGACGACGCGCATGAATGCGAGGCGGTCGCGGTGCCGCTTGTCCATGTTCGCCTGGATCTTGAAGACGAAGCCGGTGAACATCTCGGAGGAGGGATCGACGTCGCTGCGGGGCGCGGGAGGCGGCGCGAATTCGAGCAGCGCGCGGAGGAACGGCTCCACGCCGAAGTTGTTGATCGCGCTTCCGAAGAAGACGGGGATCACTTCGCCGCGCGCGAAACGCTCGTGATCGAACTCCGCACCGGCGCCGGAGAGCAGCTCAGCCGCTTCGCGTAGATCGGTCCAGGCGGTCGGCCCGATGGCGTCTTCGAGCGCGGGATCGTCGATGCCGCTGACCACCACCGGGGCGATCGACGCGCCGTGCTGCGTCCGTTCGAAGCGGAGGACGCGGCGGTGGCGAAGGTCGTACACGCCCTGGAAGTTGGGGCCGTTGCCGATCGGCCAGTTCATCGGAACGGCGCCGACGCGCAGCTCGCGCTCGATCTCGTCGACGAGGTCGAACGGATCGCGGCCCGGGTGGTCGAGCTTGTTGATGAAGCAGATGATCGGGATGTGCCGCATGCGGCAGACCTCGAACAGCTTCCGCGTCTGCGGCTCGATGCCCTTGGCGCTGTCGAGCACCATCACAGCGCTGTCGGTGGCCGCGAGGGTCCGGTAGGTGTCTTCCGAGAAGTCCTGGTGGCCCGGCGTGTCGAGGAGGTTCAGGCAGTAGCCCTCGTACTCGAACTGCAGGACGGTCGAGGTGATCGAGATCCCGCGGGCCTGCTCCATGGCGAGCCAGTCGGAGGTCGCGTGCCGCTGGGCCTTCCGGGTCCGGACCGCGCCGGCCACATCAATGGCGCCGCCGTACAGGAGGAGCTTTTCCGTGAGCGTCGTCTTGCCGGCGTCGGGGTGCGAAATGATCGCAAATGTCCGTCTGCGAGCGACTTCGCGGGCAAGCTCGGTCGATTCCTGAGGGAGCACGGTCATCGGAGAGGTGTTCCAACACGTTGCGTCCGGCAACATTCCCCTCTTGACATCTGTACGAAATAGACTCATATCTATATTCGTTTGCAGTTGATTGAATGAGTGATTAGCACTCATATTAGGAGACGACAAAATGACTTACGTGACCCTTCAGCAGCGCTTACTGGAGCCGTTCTTCGGACGTTTCAACTTCCTCGATGACCAGCCGGCCAGCGGGAGCTGGGCTCCTCCGGTCGACGTCGCCGAGGAGAAGGACCACATCCTCGTGAAGGTCGAGGTGCCGGGAGTTGACGAGAAGGACCTCCGCGTCAACTTCGAGGACGGCCTTCTCACCGTCAGTGGCGAACGCCAGTTCGAGCGGAAGGAAGACCGCAACTACCACCGCATCGAGCGTTCGTACGGCAGCTTTGTCCGGACGTTCAGCCTTGGAAGATCGGTCGACCCGAACGCCATCACGGCGAGCTACAAAAACGGCGTGCTCGAGATCGCCATCGCGAAGAAGGAAGAGGCAAAGCCGAGGCAGATCCAGATCAACGCATAGGTTTACGGGGTTTCGAGGTTTTCGGGGTTGCGGGGTTCTACCTCGCAACCTCGTAACTTCGCTACCTCGTAACCTCGCTCACCTTGCTCCCGAGGAGCGGCGCTCGAACATCCTTGCTTCGAGCTGATACCACCGCTCCTTCGGCGCGAGGCGCGTCGCGGCGCGGTAGTGCTCGCGTGCGACGTCGGCCTCTCCCATCGCTTCCGACACCGCGGCGACGTTGTAGTGAAGGGGCGCCGAGTTGGGGTTGCGTTCCAACTGCCGCGTCCAGACGTTCCGTGCGGCTGCCAGGCGGCCGGCGTCGATCAGCAACATCGCGCGGTCCATCTCCGGCGCCCGCGCGTCGAGCTCGATCGACTCCTTGATGCGCCGTGGCGTCACCATCTCCGCCGCCTGTACGGCTGCGAAGTGTGCCGCCTGCTCCTCGGCGATGTTCCGCTCCTCTTCGGTGATGTCCGAGACCCGCGGCGACGTTCCCTCGCCCTGGACTTCGAACGAGAAGAGCCGGCGGGCGGTCGCCGGATCGATGACGTCCATGCGTCCCTTGCAGACGGCATCGGCCCAGACGTGGTGGCGCCGGATCCGCTCGCCTCCCATCGTGTGTTCGCTCCCCTCGGCGCCCCTTTGCATCGTGGTGCAGTCGAAGTGGTTCACGCCGATGAAGACGTCGGCGGGATGCTCGCGGCGGAGCCGTTGGATGGTGAGCGCGTCGGGCGACTCGCCGCGCATCCTCTTGATGTGGTCGAGCTGGGCGACGATCCGCAGTTCCTCGGAGCGGTTGGTTCGATCGAGAAACGTGTCGACAAAGGTGTCGAGCTTCGGCGTGTTTCCCAGCGCGTAGATGATGACGACTTCACTCCCGCCGAGGTTGTGGAGCGGCGCGATCGTCCGGACGTAGGCGATGCGCGGCGCGGCGGCCGCCGTGGCGCTGAATACAACTGCGAGGAGAAACTTGCGGAGCATCGTTCAGAAGCGGCTCGAGGCGCGCTCTTTGGCTGGTAACGATTCTAAACAGGTCGTCCACCAGCCGGTCTCGATCGTCTCGACGAACTCCTCCGGCAACTTCTCGTCGCGCATCTCGCGCGCCAGCGCCACGTGGTCGTACTCGATCGGGACGAACTCGACCTCGACGCCGGCGCCGATCGTCAGCATCGTGTACCAGACGTTGGTACGCCCGTCGTTCGCGGGCCGTCCGATGACTCCCGCGTTGACGATGTGCCGCCCGCGATCGAGCGCCTTGTGCCAGTGCAGGCCGGTATGGGTGCAGACGATGACGTCTGCCTCGTGTTCATCGCAGAGGCGGTGCAGAAAGGCGTCGGGCGACGTCGAGCGCCAGAGGAACTCGCTGATCTTTCGGGGCGAGCCATGCGACAGCAGCACGCGCTTCCCGCCGATCTCGAAGCGCATCGATTTCGGCAGCGTTCCCATCCAGCGCTTGTACGCATCCGACGTTCGCTCGGCGGTGTAGTCGTAGGAAATCTGCGCGTAGGCGTTGTCGCGCGGATCGGTGTAGCCGCAGTTGCAGTCGGTTGCGCCGCCGGCGAGCGACTCTTCGTAGTTCCCCTGGATTCCCTCGATCCCGCGCTCGATCAGGAGCTCCGGAACGCGATCGGGATAGGGGCCGAACGCGCCGAGGTCGCCGAGGAAGTAAGTGGAGTCGGCGCCGCGGCGCGCGACGTCGTCGAGCGTTGCTACGAGCGCGTGGTAATTGGAGTAGATCCCGCCGATGAGCGCGAGGCGCGTCACGTCCGGCATGTCACCCCATCCACCCAACAGGTGTGGCAGGCGCCGTACGCGAGCGGGAACGGCTTCAGCGTTTCGTCGATCGTGTCGCCCATCCGCGCAGCGTCGTAGTCGACGAGGATCGGGCAGACGTAGACGCCTTTGCTCGTGATCATGCGCGACGTAGAGCACTGCAGCACGCTCAGATCCGCTCCTTCGAGCGCTTCTGCGGTAAGACGCTCCGCGGGCTGGTACGCGCGTGTCCGCGTCTCCTCGGCGCCGATGCGGAAGAGCGACAGCACTTTGAGCCGCGGCTTCGTGAAGCCGAACGCGCGGATGACGTCGAGGAACCGCGCGCGTCCCTCGGACGAATCGACTCCCTCGGCCGCCGTCGTCACCGTGATGACCGGGTTGATGCCCGCCTCGGCGAGGTTCGCCAGGCCGTCCATCACTCGGTCCCACACCCCCGCGCCGCGGATCGCGTCGTTCGTCTCGCGGTCGAAGCCGTCGAGCGAGACGCGGAGGTCGAGCGAGTACTCGCCCCGGTCGATGAGGCCGCGGAGCGCGCGGCAAGTTTCTTTTCGCAACAGCATGCCGTTCGTCAGCACCGTCGCCGGTCCCTGCTGCAGCGTCGCCTCGAGGATCCGCAGCATGTCGCGATTCATGAACGGCTCGCCGCCGGTGAAGTAGTACTCGCGGACGCCGAGCCGTTTCGCCTCGTCCAGCCTCGGCGCGATCTCCTCGAACGTCATCATCTCGTGCGCGTGGTTCGTGGGCGAGCAGGAGATGAAGCAATGCGTGCAGGCGATGTTGCAGAGCGTCCCCGCGACCTGGAACCAGACCGTGTCGAGCGACAGCATCGGGACGTGCGGGGTGTCAGTCATGGAGCGACTCGAGGATCGTTTGGACCTGCGCGAATCCCGTCTGCAGCAGGAACGTGCGGCTGCGGCCGTACGCGCGCGAGCCGATGAAGAAGTAGTTCGGTTCGCCCGACGCGAAGTCCTCCTTCGCGAGCTTCGGGACGCAGAGGCAGTCGGTGATATTGGAGATGGCGCGGTAGAGCCGCGCTCCCCCCTCGCTGACCGGCGACGTTTCGAGGGCCAGTTCGGTCGTGAAGTCGCTCGCCGGACGATAGCCGGTCATCGCGACGATGACGTCCGCTTCGACGCTGCGGCCGCCGGTCAGATGCACGGTCGTTCCGCCGACCGACTCGATGCTCGCGCGTCGCTCCACGCGCATCGTCCCTGCGAGCGCATTCGCGGCCGCCGCAACGCGCTGGCGCTCCGGCAGCGGATCGTTTGCGATCTCCTCGCACGGGTTCCGGTTGGCCGTTCGTACGGCCCACGTGATCTCGGCGCCCGCATCGCGCAGCACCAGCAGTGCGTTCGCGGCGGAGTGGCCGTGACCGACCACGAGCACCCGCTTGCCCCGCAGCTCGTCCTTCCGCGCATCGAGCTCGCCGAGCGTCCGGATCGCTCCTCGAACGTGAAGCGGAATGGGCGACGCGCTTCCGCTGGCATCGAGAACGACGTCTGCCTCGAACATCTCGTCGGTGCTCGTGAAGATCCGGAACGGCCTCTCGGCGCGCAGTGGATGGCCTGCGTAGCTGGTGCGGCTCAGACCGCGGCGCGTGATCGAGGCGACGCGGGTATTCGTCTTCACGTTCAGCTTCGCCGCGAGCGGCACGAGCACGCGCTCGATGTACTCCGGGCCGGTGAGCAGGGAATCGTCGTCGATCGCACGGTGTACGTTCATCCGCAACGGCGTGAAGAAGCGCGTCGACCCCCATGTCCGCAGCGAAGCTCCCACTTCCCCCGCTTCGAGCACGGTGACGTCGAAGCCGCGATCGAGTGCGCCGATCGCAGCTGCCAGACCGATCGGTCCCGCGCCAACGACGACGAGGCGCCGCGCCACGGTTAGTCCTTACGCGCGACGGTGTTGCAGGCCTGGACCCAGTGAGCGATCGTCCCGCCGCCGCGAATGACCGCCGCGACGTTCACCGCTTCCGCCATCTCCTCGGGCGAGATGCCGCTGTCGGTGCAGGCGCTGGAGTAAGAGTCGATGCAATACGGCTCCTGGATCGCGAACGCCACTGCCAAAGCGATGAGCTTCTTCGTCTTTTCGTCGAGCGCGCCCGGCGCCATCGTGGTCTGGTACCAGTTCAGGAAGAGGTCGAAATGCTTCGGGGTGGTCTTCGAGATCTCGCCGAAACGAGCAAGATCCTCCGACATGTAATAGCTGGGCATGGGGGCTCCTTGACGGCGTCGCAGTTTACTACGCGCGTTGCGCGAGGCCGGATCGATAGAATGCCGCGCGCATGAGGCTCAATGTCACGAGCGAGATCGGCAAGCTCCGCCGTGTTCTCGTTCACCTCCCCGGACGCGAGATCGACGATATGGTCCCGCCGATGATGGCGCAGCTCCTTTTCGACGACATCCTGTACGGCCAGGTCGCGCGCGAGGAGCACCGCCGCTTCCAGCAGCTCATCCGCTTCGTCGCGGAAGACGTCTACGAGATGCAGGACCTCCTCGAAGAGACCCTCGAAGACGAGGAGATCCGGCGCATCGTCATCCGCGACTTCACGAAGCGGAACCGCTGCTCGCGCAAGGTGGTCACGACGCTGAAGGAGCTCGCTCCGGCGGCGCTCGCGGAGGTGCTCATCGGCGGGATTCCGAACGAGCGGAAGCAGAGCGGCGATTTGCCGACGTTCGATCTCTTCCCGGTCCCGAATTACTTCTTCATGCGCGATCCGCAGATCGTCGCCGGCGACGGCGTGATCGTCTGCGGCATGGCGACGCAGGCGCGGCGGCGCGAGTCGCTCCTCTCGAAGTACGTCTTCCAGTTCCACAAGCTCTTCCGCGACCAGACGCCGATCCGCGTCGATTTCATGGCGGGCAACGAGCCGGAGCTGCCGATGCGCCGCGGCGCACCGACGCTCGAAGGAGGCGACGTCCTCGTCGCGCGCCGCGATCTTCTCCTCGTCGGCATCACCGAGCGCACCTCGCGCGCCGGGGTGCAGTTCCTGGCGCGCGCGCTGAAGGCGAACGACTCCGCGGTCCGGACGATCATCGCCGTCGAGCTGCCGAAGCAACGTTCGTTCATGCACCTCGACACGGTGTTCACGTTCATCAGCCGCGACGAGTGCCTGATGTATCCGCCGGTCATGCTGCCTGGTGGCGATGAGGCTGCGACTGTCACGACGATCGATCTCACGCAGCGGTCGCTGAAGTACACCGAGGAGAAGTCGCTCATCCACGCGCTGCGGCGTCACCGCATCAAGGTCGATCCGATCTTCTGCGGCGGCCGCAAGGCGGTCGATCAGCAGCGCGAGCAGTGGACGGACGGCGCGAACGCGTTCGCCCTCGCGCCGGGGATCATCCTCCTCTACGAACGAAACGTCCGGACGGCCGAGGAGCTGGCGAAGCACGACTACCACATCGTCTACGAGGACGATCTGCTTCTCGGGCGCACGGAGCTCGAGACGTGGACCGACAAGAAGTACGCGATCCAGATTCAGGGCAACGAGCTCTCCCGCGCTCGCGGCGGTCCGCGCTGTATGACGATGCCGCTGGAGCGTGAGGATCTCGCATGAGTGCGCAGTCGTCGAAGCTCGCCGTCGTTGCGTTCGGCGGGAACGCGCTGCTGAAGCCAGAGGACCGCGGAACGCAGGAAGAGCAGATCGCGCGCGCGAAGCAGGCGGCGCGCTGGCTCGCCGAGATCGTGCGCCACGGCTACAAGCTGCTGGTCGTCCACGGGAACGGCCCGCAGGTCGGCAACATCCTCGTGCAGGCGGAGGAAGCGTCGACGAAGATCCCTCCGCAATCGCTCGACGTCTGCGTTGCGCAGACCGAGGGGTCGATGGGCTTCATGCTGCAGCAGGCGATCCGGAATCGGCTGGAGTCGATCGGCGTCGGCGGCGAGGTGGCGGCCGTGCTCACGGAGGTCGAGGTCGATCCGAACGATCCGGCGTTCAAACGTCCGACGAAGCCGATCGGGCCGTTCTTCACCCGCTACCGCGCCGAGGCGCTCGAACGCGACCTCGGGTGGACGATGCGCGAGGACTCAGGACGCGGATGGCGGCACGTCGTCCCGTCGCCGCGGCCGTTGCGGATTCTCAACATGAAGACGATCTCGCGGATGGTCGGCGAGGCGTCGGTCGTCATCGCGGCGGGCGGCGGCGGAATCCCGGTCGTCCGCGGACGTGACGGCCAATGGCGCGGGATCGAGGCGGTCATCGACAAGGACTACGCGTCCGCGCTTCTCGCGGGCGAGCTCCGCGCCGACCTCTTCATCATCCTCACCAGCGTCAACAAGGTCGCGATCGATTTCGGCAAACCGTCGCAGCACGACGTCGACCGGCTGACCGTCGCCGACGCCCGGAAGCACCTCGCCTCCGGCCAGTTCCCCGCCGGCTCGATGGGCCCCAAGATCGAAGCCTCCATCCAGTTCGTTCACGCCACCGGCAGAGAGGTGATCATCACCGACGTCGACCACCTCCGCGACGCCTTGGAGGGCCGCGAGGGGACGGTCATCGCTAGCGGTAGTTGAGGTGCGGAACGCGTCCTTCGCGGATCAGCATCCGAAGGGCGCTGTTGACCTCCTCGGACGTTCGGAAGACATCGCAAACGTCGGTATCGAGCAACACCGACATTCGAAGCTTGGCGAACTTCCGGCCGATCGGTTTCGCATTGCTGAAATCGATCTCGTGATCGAGCGGGTCCTCGTCGTCGTCAATGGGCTTGTCTCTGATGATGTCGCGTCCAGTCATATAGCTTCGTTTTTCGCTCGGCGTTGCGCGCCGGGCGCTGATGATCCACGCTGAGTCGCCGCGGACCGTGTAAGCGATTGCGAGGACGTGGCCACCTACAGCGTCCCCAATCGCGAAATATCGATCTTCGACCTGCGAGTGGCGCAGGTCGGGAACTGCACGCGTGAGCGGGTGATCGAGCACTTCACGGGCTTCGTCGAAGGAGACCTGATGCTTGCGAGGGTTCTGCTCCGCCTTCTTCGGGTTCCAGGTGACCCGCTCGTAATCCGTCACGCACCGAGGCTACCTCGGTGTTCCTTACTTCAGCAACCGCCGCATTGTCAGGAACGCGAGCAGGTAGAGGGCGAGGGCGAGGAGGATCAGGGCGCGGAAGCCGGTGATCATGCTGAGGTACTCGCAGAAGCCGCCGGCGAGCGTGCCGATCAGGTTGGAGCCGAACGCGTGCTGGGGGTCGGCGGCGGCGTCGAAGCAGCGCGAGAAGAGTATGCCGGCGAAGAAGATCGGCAGGCCGGCGATCAGTGTCAGCGCGACGAGCTTCACCGGCCAGGCGGCGAAGAGCAGCCGCTCCATCGGCACGGTGAAGTAGACGAAGAGGGAGACCGAGATCAGGACGATCGCGAGCGACATGTTCTGCTCGCGGCGGCGCACGGCGATGTTCGCGAGCAGCACCATCAGCAGGATGGCGAAGAAGACGGCGGAGTTGACGATCCACGTCGAGCCGAAGAGCAGCGATGCGCGCGTGACGGTGACGGTTTCGAGGAGCAGGAACGCGGCGCCGAGGATGGCGAACGTCGGATCGGGGACGCGGCGGCCGCGGGGCATGAGAAGCAGGATGAGCGCGCCGCCGATCGCGATCACGCAGACGATCGTGATGAGGTAGTAACGCGGAATCGTGTTCGACTGCAGGTAGAGAAACGGCCAGTCGTCGGTCGGGATGATCGTCTCTCTCGACGGCTCCCCCGCGATGAACCGTTCCGCGTTCGGACCGAACGCGTCGCCGTTCAACGCGATCACGACGAGGTTGAGGAAATCGTTCGGAGCGCGAACGGAGATCACGTGCCGCGGCGGAAAGACCTGCGCGACCATCCCGGTCAGCCGCTCCGCGATCCAGCTCCACGGCTGCCCGCGTTCGGACGGTACCGAGTAGAGCATCGCGAGCAGGCCGTGCGGTTTGAGACATCGCCGCGCGGCGGCGATCGACTCGCGCGTGTAGACGTAGTTGTCGAGCCGCACCGTCGAGACGCTCGAGAGGAGGGCGTGCGAGTCGAGCGTCCCGAAGACGATGGTGTCGTAGCGGTTCGGCGTGTTCTGCAGATACGTACGCGCGTCCTGCACGATGGCGCGCACGCGAGGATCTGCGTACGGGTGGCGGGGATGATCCTGACCGAGCTTCAGGATCGCGCGGTCGATCTCGACGGCATCGACGTGCCGCGCGCCGTGCGCGAGTGCGGTCGCGACGTCGTTGCCCGTTCCGGCGCCGACGACGAGCACGTCACCGGCGGGGAGGAACGCGTAGGGGGCGTTGTAACCCCAGACGATGCGCTTCGACGTGTCGAACGCTTCCTGGTGGTAGAAGCGATTCACGAACACGCGGAAGCCGTGGCCGGTCGGTGCGGTGCGGATGCTGTAGTAGGGCGACCAGATCTCGCCGGCGCTCGACCACTGGACCAGGACGACGACCGCGACGAGAGAGATGCATGTGAGCAGCGCATCCCGGCCTGAGATGCGCATTGCGATGATCGTCCCGGCGACGGCGATCGCGGCGAACCAGACTGCGGGCGGCGCGCTGAGCGCCGAGGCGGCCGTGAATGCAACGATGCCGGCGATGCTGCCGAGCAGGTCGTATTGATAGAACTCGAGATTGCGCTGCTTCGTGAGCAGGGTCGCCAGCCGCTGACCCAGCGGTACGAAGACTCCCGACACGAGAAAGAAGAGGACGACGAGCACGAGCTCGAGCGGCAGGTCGTAATGCGAGACCGAAAACTGGTCGCCGCGATACCGCGCCCAGATCCACTCGCGCGAGCGCGACGGAATCAGCACGTTGAAGTCGCGCAGCGCCGTCGTGATGACCACGAACAGCAGCGTGTACGCCCCCCACCAGCGGAACAGCTGCACGCGCGTCCCGACGAGCATCCCGAGGCCGAAGCCGAAAAAGGCGGCCATGAGGACGAGGTTCGAGAAGAAGGCGAGCGAGTAGACGTTCGCCGGGAGCCAGCGGATCAGCGACAGCTCGGTGAAGAGCACTGTCGCGGACACGAGAAAGGTGTGCGCGCGCGCCCAGCGCGCCTCGTCGCTCACTTTTGGCAGTCCGGGCAGAAGCTCCGCAGACGTTCGAACGTCCAGATGCCGTAGTTGTGGCCGTCGGCCCAGTTCGGCTGGAGGGCGTAGTTGCCGATCTGCTCCACGTTCTGTAGAACGAACGACATCGCCGAGTAGCGCTGGGGGCCGCCGCCGTACATGCGGCCGAAGAGGTCGGGCTCACCGCTGCAGGCGGCGCAGGGGCAGGCGCGGCGGAGCTCCTCGAGCGGATAGTATGATTCGTGGCCGTCGTTCCAAACGACGACGAGCGTGTCGCCGACCACCTGAATTGAACTGGGACGCATGCCGACTTACAAGCTCATTATCGAGTATGAAGGAACTCGCTACTCCGGTTGGCAGGCGCAGGGTAACACGCAGAAAACGGTGCAGGGGCACCTCGCCCGCGCCGCTTCGCAGGTATTGGGCGAGGTCGACGTCGGTGGTGCGGGGCGCACGGACGCGGGAGTCCACGCAGCGGGACAGGTCGCTCACCTCCGCGCGCGCAAGGCGATCGATCCGCAGCAGATCGTGCGGAAGATCAACGACCTGCTGCCGCACGACATCCACATCCTCCGCGCGGAGCGGGCGAACGACAAGTTCCATGCGCGGCACGATGCCGTCTCGCGGATCTACCTCTACCAGATCTCGACGCGCCGGACGGCGTTCGCGAAGCCGTTCGTCTGGTGGATCAAGGATCGTCTCGACTTCGACGCGATGGCGCGCGCCGCGTCCACGCTGAAGGGCCGCCACGACTTCACGGCGTTTGCGGACAAACGGCTGGCGGCGGACGAATCGCGGATCGTCGTCGTGGAGCGCGCCGAGCTCGCGCGCGCTGATGACTTGATCCTCTTCCGCATCGAGGCATCGCACTACCTCTGGAAGATGGTGCGGAAGCTCGTGTCGTACCTGGCCGAGGTTGGCCGCGGCACGGAAAAACCCGACGTGCTGGCGCAGAAAGAGGCGTGGCAGCCGACCGCGCCACCGTCGGGACTCTTCCTCGAGCGAGTGCTCTATCCGCGCGAGACGTTCGAGCGGCCGCTCGAGCCGATCGTTCCGGTGCGTTCGTGAAGAACGAGCGCGAGATGGTCGCGCGGCTGCGCGAGCTCTTCCCGCGCGCGGGCGACGACGCGGCGGTGATCGGCGATCAGGTGATCACGGTCGACATGCTGATCGAGGACGTCGACTTCACGCAGAACGTGCCGCTGCGCTTCATCGCGCGGAAGAGCCTCGCCGTGAACCTCTCCGACCTCGCGGCGATGGGCGCGCAGCCGCGCTACGCCGTCGTCGCGCTCGGGCTGCCGGCGTGGGTGAATATCGACATGCTCACGGACGCCCTCGCCGAAGCGGCGCGCGAGTACGGCATTGAGATCGTCGGCGGCGATCTCTCGCGATCCGACAAGCTCGTTCTATCGATCACGGCGATCGGCGAGGCAAAGGAGCCGCTCCTTCGCAGCGGCGCAAAGGCCGGCGACCGCATCTACGTCTCCCGACCACTCGGAGGCGCCGCAGCGGGCCTCGCATACCTCGGCAAGCCGCTCGACGACATGCCGTACGCGCTGCGCGAGTTCGCGCAGTCGGCGGTGCAGCGGCAGATCGATCCGGAGCCGGAAACCGAGCTGGGGCTGAAGCTCGTCGGAATCGCCACCGCCTGCATCGACGTCTCCGACGGCCTCTCGACCGATCTCGATCACCTCTGCGAGGCGTCGAACGTCGGGGCGGAGATCACCCGCGAGCGGATTCCCGTTTTCCCGGGCTTGATCGAGAGCGGACTCAATGTCCGCGACGCGGTGCTGAACGGCGGCGAGGAGTACGCGCTCCTCTTCACCTCGCGTCTACGCGAATCGGAGCTGAGCACACGCGTCGGGCGTCCGGTGTATGCGATCGGACGGATCGTCGAAGGAAGCGGCGTCAAGCTGGACGGCCAGCCGCTGCCACCCCGCGGCTGGGATCACTTCGCGTGACGATGGCGCGAGATGTTCGAGGCGACGGCGCAGAGGAACGCGCCGAGGCCGAGGGTCGTCCGGACCGCGTGCGCGCGTGACCAGTTGCGCGTGAGCGACTGTGAGCGCTCGCTCGGGTAGTCGCGCGCCGGCTGCGTCTCGAGCTCGCGGCTGATCGGCACCGTCACCATGATCGTCGAGGCGAGCACGCCCGCCAGACTGATCGCGGTCGCGGTGTCGAGCACGCGCCGGACGGCGCCGTTGCCGCGCGACGCGACCGCGAGCGTCACCGCGCTCGCGAGAGCGACCGGACCGATCGCGTTGAAATACTTCGTCTCCGGCACGCGCAGGTTCTCGTCGCGCCCAAGCTCCTGCTCCCATCCCGGCACCAACGCCGCCTCGCCGAAACCGAGCGAGCCGGCCAGGATGCCGGATGAGGTCAGATTCACAAATCGCAGTAGTGACTCAATGGAACGATTCAACGCGCCCCCCGTCATGCAATCGCGCCGATCGTGAAACTCACGATTAGCAACAAGAGTACACCGATCGAAATCAAGGCAAAAGTGGAGTCGCGCTCCCGAGCGAAGGTCCAGGCCATCGCGGCGACCCGCGCGACCGGCGTCACGAGCAGCACGAGGACGCCGATGTGCATCATCGCGGCGGGGCTTCCGTGGATGAGCGCCCGGAAAAGAAGGGGGATGTGACCCGGCTTGATCGTCCCGAACGCGATCGGATCGACGGCGTCCGCGAGGATGCCGACGAAGAAGAGCGAGCAGCTGAATAAGACGCCGAGGCGGAGGATCATCGACATCAGGTTTCTCCGTCTCATCGCATCGCCTGCCACGCCATGTGCGCCGCGATGACGAGCATCAGCAGCGCGAAGACCTTCCGGAGGATCGACGAGTGCGCGCGCTCGGCGAAGATGAGGCCCGCGCGCGAGCCGGCGAAGACGCCGAGGACCGCGGTTGCCGTGACCACCGGCTGCACTTCGCCGCGGCCGTAGTAGACGAACGCGCTCGCGACGGCGGTCACGCCGATCATGAAGTTCGACGTCGCTGCCGCCGCTTTGACCGGAACGCGCGAGTAGAGCGTCAGCACCGGCACCTTGATGACGCCTCCGCCGAGACCGAGGAGGCCGCTCACCATTCCTGCGACCGCGGAAGCGCTCATCGCCGCCGGCAGGCGTTCCACGTCGTAGTGCACGTCGTGGCCGAGGGCGGGATCGAAATAGACGCCGCGAAGACGCGACACGAAGCCGCCGTTGTGATGTTCCGGCGGCGGCGCCGTCGCCCTCTCCCTTTCGAGCGCCATCGGAATGGCGAGGATCAGGAGCACGGAGGCGAACAACATTTCGAGCACCGTCGCGCGGAGATGGCCGGCGAGCGCGCTGCCTGCGATCGCTCCCGCCACCGTCGCCACTTCGAGCACGGAGACGAGGCGGAGATTCGTCATCCCGCGCTGCACGTTCCGCGACCCGACCGCGCTGCTCGTCGCGATCACGCACATCAGCGACGTCCCGACCGCGTAGTGAATCGGCACCTTCAGGACCAGCACGAGCAGCGGCACGATCACAATTCCGCCGCCGAGGCCGAAGACCGAACCGAGCACGCCCGCGGCGATGCCGCCGATGAAGAGGATGACCTGCTGGTCGGGGGCTATGTCGCGCCCTCGAGTTGCTTGATGCGGCCGACGACGTCGCGGTAGTTGGTGTTCATGCCGTAGACCTCCATGAACGCCTTCTGCGCGTTTTGGGTGTCGCCCACCTCGACGTACGCGTTGCCGAGGTCGTAGAGGAGGCCGACATGCTCCTCCTCGTTGATCTCCGGCATCTCGAGCCCCTTGCGATACCACTTGATGGCGAGCTGCGGCATCCCTTTTTCGAGGAAGCAG
>DASXIH010000194.1:0-4117 GCA_036498125.1 Thermoanaerobaculia bacterium | reverse complement strand
GCATGCCAAAGGGCGTCGCGGTTGCTCGTGCTGAGAGGCTGCGGGAGGCTCGAGAGCGCGGTGTAGTCGCTCCTCTGGAGATCGCAACGTATTTCGAGGCGCCTCCTCTTGTTTTTCCCAAAATGACTGAGCAGTCGGCTCGATTCGAGTCTGATGAGTTACGGATAGGATCGTCACTGATACGTGAAGCTCGTCTAGTGCGAAAGGCGGACTGGCTGCAACTCAACGCGACCATCGTGCTGGAACGCGATGACCGAGAAGCGGCGCGTGAATTCGTGCGAGCCGAAATTCGTGGCCTTATCGGCGCAGCGGCGGATATATCACGACGAGCCGGAGAGGACCGCGACATACAAACGCTTCCGATAGGCGCGATATACGTCGACGTTTTCCTCCACGATCTTCGGCGGCGCGGTCTCAGCGGGTTAGGCCACAACATGCTGTGCCGGATCGTCGAACGGGCAAGAGGCGAAATTCAAGATTGGCCGCTCTATAAGAGTGACGTAGAGCTTTGCGGTCGAACGCGGTTTGAATGGAATACCCTTCCATACGGCGACGACGGCCTGGATTACTCGCGACCGTAGCGAGTTACGCGCTCACTGCACCGGCACCCTCAGGAACCACGGGAGCCACTCGCCGTTCGTCTCGGGGATGCTGAGCACCCTGCGAACGGTCTGCTCGGCCTCGCGCAAGATCGCGCGCATCCGGTCGTCGCCGAGGAGCGTGAAAGCCTCGTCGATCAGCAGCTTCATTTCCGATTCCGTTTCGGCGTTGTTGTAGTCGATGGTGCTGCCGCGCTCTCGCAGGTCGGCGGCGATGAGCTCGTGGACGAACTTGAGCTGCATCTGGTTGGCGAGGCTAGGACGTCGACGGCTTCGTAGGAAGTGGTGATCAAGCCGGCGGCGAGGGCGTCCAGCGCGATGACGCGGCCGGCGCTGTCCAGCCAGAAGTAGTTTTCGAAGGAGGTCTGCGAGATGGACAGGTAGGGAGGCTGTCTCATCGGCTTCGATGGCTCGCCGGTGGGTTGGGGTTTAGGGCGCTTCTTCGTTGGCAAGGTACGGATGATACGTGGGGTGAGGCGCGCCTGGACGACGGGGGGACGGGCTGAAGCCCGTCCTACGTGGACCGCTCGGTACAGATCGGACCGGTCGGTTCGCAATTCGAAAGAGCAGCCGCGCTGGCGCGCGGCGTCGCCGGCAGGATTGCCGGCGCCACACAGAAGCCGGTGGACACGGGGGCAGGCTAGAATGGCGCACTACTAGGAGACCCTGAATGAGCGTTGCGGAAAAAGAGTATCCAGACATCGTCGGCGCACGGCCGGACGTTCCGGCGTCGGCCGAATTCGAGCCGTACATTCCGGCCTCGGTCGAGATGCGGGAGTTCACGGCGCTGCCGATCGTCATCGGCACGATCCTCGGCATGGTCTTCGGTGCGGCCTCCCTCTACCTCGTCCTCAAGGTCGGCCTCACGGTCAGCGCCTCGATCCCGGTGGCCGTCCTCTCGATCACGTTCTTCCGCATCCTCT
The DNA here is from genome assembly GCA_036498125.1 of Thermoanaerobaculia bacterium. Taxonomy (GTDB): domain Bacteria; phylum Acidobacteriota; class Thermoanaerobaculia; order Gp7-AA8; family Gp7-AA8; genus DASXHZ01. The sequence goes on along the minus strand of DASXIH010000194.1, from coordinate 2,595 downwards.
CGAAGATGGGCGGACGCGACGCGACGATTCTCGAGAACAACATCGTGCAGACGGCCGGGTCGGCCGGCGAGTCGATCGCGTTCGGCGTCGGCGTCACGATGCCGGCGATCCTGATCCTCGGCTTCGACCTCGAAATAACGCGCGTGATGCTCGTCGCGGTCCTCGGCGGTCTCCTCGGCATCCTCATGATGATCCCCCTGCGGCGCGCCCTCATCGTCGCGCAGCATGGAACGCTCAAGTACCCCGAAGGGACGGCGTGCGCCGAGGTGCTCAAGGCGGGCGCCTCGGAAGAGTCGATCGCCAACGCGTCCGACAGCGCCAAAGAAGAGATGGCGAAGCTCGGCGGCCAGGCGACGAGCGCCAAGACGATCTTCGCCGGCTTCGGCGTCGGCTTCATTTACAAGGCGATGAACGTCGCATTTCGCTGGTGGAAGGACACGCCGGAGCGCGTGTTCGGCCCGCCGTTCGCGGCCGGCTCGATCTCGGCCGAGATCTCGCCCGAGCTCCTCGGCGTCGGCTACATCATCGGACCCCGCATCGGCTCGATCATGTGCGCGGGCGGCGTGCTCGCGTACCTCGTGCTCATCCCCGCGATCAAGTTCTTCGGCGCCGGTCTCCCGACGCCGCTGGCTCCCGAGTCGACGCGCCTCATCAAAGACATGTCGCCGAACGCCATCCGCAGCGCCTACATCCTCTACATCGGCGCGGGGGCGGTCGCGGCGGGCGGAATCATTTCGATGATGCGTTCGCTGCCGACGATCTGGCACGGTCTGCAGGAAGGGCTGAAAGACATGCGCGGCGGTAGCAGCGCGCGCGCGACGATGGCGCGCACGGACCGCGACCTCCCGATGAAGACGGTGCTCATCGGCAGCTTCGCGCTGATCGCGATCATCGCGCTCGCCAGCCCGCTGTACCACGGCGGCACCGGCGTCATGGCGCGCGTGATGGCGGCGATCCTGATCGTCATCCTCGGCTTCCTCTTCGTCACGGTCTCCTCGCGGCTCACCGGCGAGATCGGCTCGTCGTCGAATCCGATCTCCGGCATGACGGTCGCCACGCTGCTGATCACCTGCCTCGTGTTCCTGGTGATCGGTTGGACCGGGCCGTCGTACTACGTGACGGCGCTGTCGATCGGCGCGATCGTCTGTATCGCATCGTCGAACGGCGGCACGACGTCGCAGGACCTCAAGACCGGCTACCTCGTCGGCTCGACGCCGAAGTATCAGCAGATCGCGATCCTCATCGGCGCGCTGGCGTCGGCGCTCGCGCTCGGGCCGCTGCTGCTGATGCTCAACAACAACGGCAGCGTCTATCTGCCGCGCATGAGCTCCGAGCCGACGACCGGCGAGGAAGGCTCGCCGCTCAAGCAGATCGAGAACTGGCCGGCCGGGCTGAAGACCGATCAGGCGACGATGGCGACGCTGTCGCACCGGAACTACGAAGGGAAGGACTACTTCGTCTGGCACTACACGCCCGCAGGCGGTGCCTCGGCGCAGGAGTATCTGGTCGACTCGGCCGGCACGGCGCAGTTCCTCGTCGATCCGGTGATCAACGGCACGCACAAGTTCCTCGCCAACGGCAAGCCGGCCCCGAAGAAGTTCGACGCGCCGAAGGCGACGCTGATGTCGTACATCATCAAGGGCATCCTCAATCACAAGCTGCCGTGGGGCCTCGTGCTCCTCGGCGTGATGATCTCGCTGACGCTGGAGATGTCGGGCATCCCGTCGCTGGCGTTCGCGGTCGGCGTCTATCTGCCGCTCTCGTCGTCTTCGCCGATCTTCATCGGCGGGATGATTCGCTGGCTCTCGGATCTGTACGTCCGGAAGAAGTATCGCGACCTGAACCTGACGGAAGAGCAGCTGACGGCGGAGGGCGACAAGAGCCCCGGCGTGCTGATGGCGTCGGGCTACATCGCCGGCGGCGCGATCGCGGGCATCCTGATCGCGTTCATGGCGGGGCTTCAGGACAAGGTGGCGTGGGTCACGAACTTCAACGCGAGCCTCGACAAGTTCGCGGACAAGAATCCGTTCGCGTCGGGGGCGAATGCCGACCTCCTGTCGTGCATTCCGTTCATCGTGCTGGTGACGATGCTCTATCTCGTCGGGCGGGAGATCATCCTCGCCGGGAAAGCCAAAGAGACGTAAAACGATCGCGCTCGCGCGCGCACCACGTCGCGGAGATGCGGTGCGCGCGCCAACGCGGAACGGCGCGGGTCGCCCAGATGTGGACGATCATGGCGGCGTTCACGATGCCGAGGAGCGCGAGCGAGTCGCCGCGGCCGAGCAGGGGGATGTGCGTCGTGGGCCAGTTCTGAAAGAGCCAGTCGACGCATGCGAGCAGCAGGACCTGCGCGACGTCATGCGCCACCGCCATGCGGCGTGCTCGCTGGATGACCCGGCGCGAGTCGAAAACGACCATCGGCTCGGAGCCTCCGGCCGTCACGCCCGGGAGTAGGTTTCGCCTCGGCATCGCAGTACGTTCGACACCGAGGCGAGGTTAGTTATTTCTAGTGATGAGCTTGGGTTCGTTGCCCCTCATCCGGCCTTCGGCCACCTTCTCCCCGCTTCGCGGGGCGAAGGGTAGGAACGACTCTCC
>DASXIH010000193.1:0-9665 GCA_036498125.1 Thermoanaerobaculia bacterium | reverse complement strand
GTTCGGGCGTGGATCTCGACAACACCCAAACCTCGCGCAGCCGGCTGATGGCGGCCGGGAAGATGCTCTTCAGCCGCAACGGCTACGAGCAGACGGCGACGTCGGCCATCGCGCGCGAGGCGGGTACCTCGGAATCGCAGCTCGTACGCTATTTCGGCGGCAAGAGCGGCCTCCTCGAGGCGATCTTCAACGAGACGTGGTCGGGTTTTTCCGATGCGATCTCGGCTCAGATCGCAGGCGCCGCGCACGGACGCGAGGCGATCCTGCGGCTGCTGTCCGTCTTCGTCGCCGCGTTCGGCAGCGATCACGATGCGGCGTTCATCTTCCTCTTCGAAGGACGCCGCGTCCGCGGCAATGACGTGATTCTCTCGGACGGTTTCCGGCACTTCACCGAGCTTCTCCACCAACTCATCCAGCGCGGCCAGAACGACGGCTCCTTCCGCTCCGACCTCGACCCCGCCGCCATCTGCTCCGCCACCCTCGGCTGCGCCGAAGGCATGATCCGCGACGCCCTCATCGCCGAACGCACCAACAAGCCGAAACCGTTCGACAACGCGACGGTGCGCAACGTCTTCGCCGCCATGGTCGGCGGGTTAGCGCCGTAGCCGCGGAGCGGCGACAAATCAGTAGCCCAACGCGTAAGCGTTGGGAACGAGAACGGCGCGTTCAGAGAGCCGCGGAGCGGCGACATCGCGATGAAATGCCGCCGCTCCGCGGCTCAGATACGGGACTGTCGGATTTCCCAGCGCTTACGCGCTGGGCTAACGGGATTTCGCCGCTCCGCGGCTTGGCATGGCCTAGTCGTTTTCCAACAGCGCCGCGTGGGCGAAGTTGCCGATGACGGCGGGTTTGATCTTCCAGATGTCGCGGGCGTATTCGCGGATGGTGCGGTCGGAGGAGAACTTGCCCATTCGGGCGATGTTGATCAGCGACTTGCGGTTCCAGGTGGCGCGGTCGCGGTAGGCGGCGTCGACGGCGGCCTGGGTGTCGCAGTACGACTGCAGGTCGGCGAGGTGGACGTAGATGTCGCGGGCGCTTGTGATGTTCGCAACAATTGGGCGAAAAATGTCTTTGTCGCCGCGCGAGAAGTGGCCCGAGGCGATCGAGTCGATGACGCGGCGGATGTCGTGCGATTCGAGGTACGCATCCGGGTGATAGCCGCCGGCGACGAGCGAGGCAACTTCGTCGGCGTGGAGGCCGAAGATGAAAATGTTCTCCGGCCCCACCTCGTCGCGGATCTCGATGTTCGCGCCGTCGAGCGTCCCGATCGTCAGCGCGCCGTTCAGCGCCAGCTTCATGTTGCCGGTGCCCGACGCCTCCTTCCCCGCCGTCGAGATCTGTTCGCTCAGTTCCGCGGCCGGCATGATCGCCTCGGCGAGGGTGACGCGGTAATCGGGAAGGAAGACGACCCGCAGCCACTCGCGCGTCTTCGGATCGGCATTGATCACTTCCGCGATCGAGTGGATGAACTTGATGATCAGCTTTGCCGAGAAGTAGCCGGGCGCCGACTTGCCCGCGAAGATAAACGTGCGCGGCACGGCGGGCGTGACGCCGTCCTCCACGATCGCCCAGTAGCGATGCACGATGTGCAGCGCGTTGAGGAGCTGGCGCTTGTACTCGTGGAAGCGCTTCACTTGTACGTCGAACATCGTGAGCGGATCGACCGGGATGCCGGTCAGCTCCTTGGCGATCCGCGCCAGCGCCGCCTTGTTGCGCCGCTTCACCCCTTCGAGCTTGTCGAGCAGCGCTGAGTCGCCGGCGAAGCGTTCGAGATTCCGGAGGTCGTCGAGGTTGCGGATCCACGAGTCGCCGATCGCGTTCGAGATCAGTGCCGCCAGCGGCCGGTTCGCATGCAGCAGCCAGCGTCGCGGCGTCACGCCGTTCGTCTTGTTGTTGAAGCGCTCGGGATAGAGCTTGTTGAAGTCGGGAGCGAGCGTCGTCTTCACGAGCTCCGAATGCAGCTCCGCGACGCCGTTCACCGAATGGCTGCCGGCCATCGCGAGGTTCGCCATCCGCACCTCGTTCTCGCTGAAGATCGAGACGCGCTGCGACATGGCGGCGTCGCCGGGGAACCTCCGTTCCACCTCCGCGACCAGCCGGCGGTTGATCTCCTGGATGATCTGCAGGTGGCGCGGGAGCACGCGCTCGAACAGCTCCATCGGCCAGCGTTCGAGCGCCTCCGGGAGCAGCGTGTGATTCGTGTACCCGAGGGTCTCGACCGTCGTCGCCCACGCCTGCTCCCACGGGAGGTGCTCGCCGTCGATCAGCACGCGCATCAGCTCCGCGACCGCGATCGCCGGATGCGTGTCGTTCATCTGGATCGCGACCTTGCTCGCGAAGTTGTCGAACGAGTCGTGCGCCATCTTGTACGTGCGGACGATGTCGGCGATCGCGCAGGCGACGAGGAAGTACTCCTGCTGCAGCCGCAGCTCGCGCCCCGACTGCACCTGGTCCGAGGGATACAGAATCTTCGAGATCGCCTCGGTCGAGATCTTGTGCTGCACCGCGCGGATGTAGTCGCCGGCGTTGAAGATGCCGATGTCGAAATCATCCGACGAGCGCGCGGTGAAGAGGCGAAGCTTGTTCACCGTGCGGCCGCCGTAGCCGGCGATCGGCATGTCGTTCGGGACGCCGAGGATCACCTTCGCGTCGACCCACTTCGGCGTGTAGACGCCGCGCTCGGTGATGTGCGCGATCGCGCCGTAGACCGGGACGATGACCGCCTCGTCGTTGTGCTCGATGAGCCACGGCGAGCCGCCTTCGAGCCAGTGGTCCGGGCGCTCATGCTGGAAGCCGTTGATGAAGGTCTGTTTGAAGAGACCGAACTCGTAGTTGATGCCGTAGCCGAAACCGGGGAGGTCGAGCGTGGCAAGAGAGTCAAGGAAGCAGGCGGCGAGGCGGCCGAGACCGCCGTTGCCGAGAGCGGCGTCAGGCTCGAGCGACTGCAACTCGTCGAAATCGACACCGAGCTCCGCGACCACGTTGCGCGCCTCGTCGTAGATGCCGAGGTTCATCAGCGTGTTGCCGAGGGAGCGCCCCATGAGGAACTCCATCGAGAGGTAGTAGAGCCGTTTGGCGTCCTGCTCCCGGTAGCGCCGCTCGCTCTCCCGCATCGCGTCGAGCGCCCCGCGCCGGACGGCGATCGAGAGCGCGTACAGCCGCTCCCGCGGCGACGCCTCCCGCCAAAGCCGGCCTTTCGCGAACCTCAGGAAGGATTCGATCCCCTCGCGAAGATGAACCGCGGCCACCCGCTCGATTCCGTTAATGGTGCGCTGCACTCTCGATCTCGTTGCGCATTTTGCACCATTCGTCTCACCGTGAAGCGTGGCTTGTCGCGGCGCGGCGCTCCCCCGCGTGCCGCGATCCTCGTCTCGCGCAGCCTGACGCACGGCTCGTCGCACGCTGACGCACAACTCGCGCACTTCGAAACACAGTTCGCCGCAGTGCGACGTCCGACTCGCCGCAAGCGATTCACGGCTTGTCGCACCGCGACGCATTGTTCGTCGCAACGCGGCGCGGTATTGGTCGCAATGCGACGCCGTGATGGTCGCAATGCGGCGCGCTGTTGGTCGCGACGCGATGCCGCGTGATCGCACCGCGATGCGGTGAGCGCCGCGCTGCGACGAGTCGGACCTCAGGCTGCGCGAGGACGACAGCGCGCTGCGACAAGGTGAACTTCAGACTGCGCGAGGACAACGATGCGCTGCGACGAGGTGAGCGTCAGCGCGCGCGAGGTGAACGTCGGGATGTGACGTGTCTTGTTGCCGCCGTGACATGGCGGATGTCGCGCTGCGCTTCTCCGGAGGCTTTGCGCGTAAAGTCCGTCATCCTGAGCCGCGAAGACGGCGAAGGACCTCAAAATGCGCCACATGGGGTTTGTACAGGCAGTGGCGGTGCGTCTCGATTCGCGCTTGCTCCATCGGTTACCGACGCGAAATCGTCCTGACCTCTCCGGGCCGGACCGTCGCCAGTTCCTCCAGGATATGGGGAACGACAGGCCGAAGGTCCTGGAGGCGATTTCTGAACCCAACGAGAGCGATGACCGCGATGCCGATACGCCTGACGTTCTGCTGAAATTCGATGCTCGAGTCGTTTGTGATGAAAACCTCGAATCCGGCGTCGACGGCGGCTCGGAGCAGAACGCCGTTCCGAAGTCCAAGCCAACGCTGGGCGCGAACCGTGGTTGCCTCATGACCGGTCAGCTCTGCCGCAAGGCGACGCGGCAGGCACTGATCAACGAGAACTCGCACCCACGCTCACGGCCTCCCTCGCCAGTTCCAGGGCGGCCACAGCCTGCTCCCTCGTGACGTCGGGAAACTCGTCAAGAAACACTTCAAGGGAATCGCCTGCCTCCAGGAAATCGAAGAGATTCCTCAGGGGCACTCGCGTTCCAACGAAAACCGGCTCGCCTGCGAGAATCTCCGGATCGGTATGGATGACTTCGCTCTCGCTCATGACCTTCAGTGTACATCGCGAGCCTACACCTGGTTGCGCGGCATACGGCGGCGGCATTTCAGGCGAAGCATCGACCGGCTCTCGGGGACGGCGAGATCGAGTAGATAACTGAAAGAGCGGTCGCCAGGCTATTGCGTTCTGATGGCATCCTTTGCTCGCGAGCGCGTTTCGGCTGAGAAGTCGAGCTTATCTCTCAACTCAAGGACGATCTCAGGATAGAGAACCAAGAGGGAATTAACAGCCCTGTTGGGACGGCCTTTCAATGAGGTGCGCCGACGTCTGCTGAAATATAGGTTGTTCCAAAGCAGATGCGCCCGAAGCGAAGACGTGTGATCTTGTCGCACAGCCTCTAGATAGCCCCCGCCGAGAATGTACCGATATGGATGTGAATCGTACGCTTGGTCGGCCAGCTGAGCGAGCAGTCGTTTTCTGTCTTCACGCGTGATGTGGAGACGTGGCTCGGAATTACCGCGAAGATTGCAGCAGAAACGGCGCAGATGCCATACGGCAGCATCAAGATCTACTAACCGATCCAACGTAACCGAGTATGGACGTTCGGCGTAGCGATCGTATCTAGCATCAAGGTAACCGATGAAGTCTGGAAGCAGGTCGGGAAACCGAAAGGGCACGTCTACGACCGTCGTTAGACGCTGCCAGGCTTCCCTCAGGTTATGACCCACTCTTTTCGCCGAACGATCGTTAAATATCAGAAGAACCTTGAGATACTTTTCAATTGCTTGGTGCGCAAGCCAGACGAACTGCATGTCGAGCTGCCATCGGTACGCTATACGGGCAAGGATGTAATCTTGATCCGCAGCCGACCGCAACTCGAGAAGAAACAGCTCAGCTTTATAGGACAGTGAGTTCATCTTCGTGAGCACGCGCTGCCTCAAGACTACAGCAATGTGCAAGAGGCTCAAGACGCCCCACACCCGCAAACTGACCTTTCCCTTGTTGCTGCCCGTGGTTGCCGGAGGGAGCTGCCAGTCGTCGCTCGCGCGTCAAGGAAACGCGGCCTATTTACACGTCAAATCGTGGATCTTCACGTGCAGCGCGTCGGCGATTGCGAGCAGAACGGAGAGGGTCGGATTGCCCGCTCCGCTCTCGATCTTCTTCAGGGTGTTCTCGTGGATGCCGGCCAGTTCCGCGACGACGCGGCGCGACAACTCCAGCTGCTTCCTGATCTTGCCGATTCTCGCGCCGGCTGCCGCAAGCTGTCCGCTTCGAGTCTTGCTGGCCACGGAGGCAATTGGACACTAGACGGTCCGACGTATCGGATACTATAATGTCCGATGTCATGAACAGCCGAAGCGCCGGGGTGCCGATCGCCGTGCTGACCGACGCCGAGTCGAAGGAATCCCGCGCCGTGAACGGGATGCATGTTCAGACCTTCATCGCGAATCCGTTCGGCGATGCCGTCGGGACGCTGATCACGTTTGCCAGCGGAGACAGCGTGACCGTCGCGGAGGACTTCGATACCGTCGCGGATGCATTCGTTGCGGACCAGCGGGATGGGTGACGATCGGCACATCGTGAGAACGACGATCGATGTGGATGATCGCCTTGTCGAGGACGCACGACGGCTGACCAGCACGAAAGAACTCTCGGTCCTCATTCACGAGGGGCTCCGGGCTCTCATCGCTCGTGAGAGCGCTCGCCGGATCTCGCGGCTCGGTGGGAGCGACCGTGAAGCGGAGGCACCAGTGAGGCGGCGGCCCGTTTGAACGCTCTCTCGACGAGGCAGAACGTGAGATTCACGAGGGGGTAGGTAAGACTTACCTTCGATCTCGTGAAAGTCACGAGATCCCTCGTGAAAATCACGTTGTTGCTCGTGGATTTCACGTTGGTGCTCGTGAAATCCACGATCGGCGGGGTCGGGCTGAAGCCCGACCTACGTCTGCAGCGCGGCTGACGCCGCGCCGAGCCGGCGAGGGCGCCGGCTCCCACACTGAGGACGATCCGACGCCACGACTTCGAACTTCTACGCGACCTCGACGATCGCCGTTGATCGCGCGGTCAAGGTTCAAACCTTACGTACTGGACCCTCGTAACGAGCGAGTTGTGAATCCGTCGTGAGTAAGGTCACCCCTTCGACAATTGCTTGCGACAAAAGAAGGCGATCGAATGGATCCTTGTGCAGAGGCGGCAGGGACTCGACGGTTACCGCATGTTCGCTCGTTATGGGGATCTCGGTATAACCGTTGTCGATCAACGCACGTCGAAGAACGCGCTGCTCAACTTGGAAGTCATCACGCCCGAGGCTGCTCTTGATGGCGACTTCCCACAGGCTCGCGGCGCTGAAGAAAACCTTGTTCGCTGGATCGTCGATCTCCTCTCTCGCACGTCGAGACAGGCGTTCGGGTTGGCCGGCGGCCCACAGGAGAAGGTGGGTATCGAGAAGAAGCATCTTCACGAGACAATGCCGAAGAGGGCGGCGATCTCCTGCTCACCCATCCGATCGAAATCGTCGGGGACCTTGATCTCCCCCTTCAAGAATCCGAGCCGCCGCGGAACTGATGGAGCGTCGATCGCGGACACTTTCACGAGAGGCTTGCCGGCCTTGGCGATGACGAACGATTCACCTTGCGCCGCTCGTTCGACCAGCCGTGAAAGGTGAGTCTTCGCTTCGTGGATGTTCACGGTTTTCATAACTGAACTAACCTGGATGGACTAACTCTAGATTTCAGGAGCCGTGTCGTCAAGTAGCCGTCTACCCCTGAGGCTGTTACTAGAACGTTCCAGAGGCGGGGAACCGCCTTCGAAAGGCGGCGCAGGGCCTTCGAAAGGCGCCGTGGGGCCTTCGAAAGGCGTCGGAGAGCCTTTGAAAGCCGTCGGAGAGCGTTTCAAAGGCCCGGAAGGGAATTGGGAAAGCGGTCAAGGGCCTTCGAAAGGCGGTCAAGGGCTTTTGAAAGACGGGTTGCCACGTCCAAGGCATTTGACGGTAGAGCCGAACGCCGCGCTGGGCCGGCCGATGCGCCGGTCCGAACTCTCGGTCGACCTCTACAATTGCCGAAACGACAGGAGGTTTCCTTGAAACGCAGAACCGCCATTCATTTCCTGATCTTGGTGCTGAGCATGGCATGTACTTCACTACCGCATGGCCACCGGAGGACTCCGATGGGGGTGGTGGAGGCACATCTCGCAGGCCTCAACAAGTGCGATTTCGATAGCCTGATGGCCCTCTATCCGCCGGAAGCGCATCTGTTCCTGCCGGGAGGAAAGGTCGTGAAGGGGCGAGAGGAGGTCGCAGCGGTGTACCGGCAGACGGTGAAGCCGTTCAAGGACGGCGGCGTGTGCGGCCTGAAGTTCCAAGCCGACGTCACGTTCCCGGTGGGCGATACGGTGAACGTCCAGTGGCGCGCGACGTCCGACATGCTCGCGGCTCCCTACCTCGGAGCCGACGCGTATGTCACCAAGGACGGGATGATGTGGTGTCAGGTGACGACCTACGATCGCGCGGCGATCAAGGCGCGCCAGTAACCACTTCGAACTTCTGGGCGACTTCGACGATCGCCTCGATCGCGCGGTCGCGGTGGTCGCGCGTGGCCGCGATCACGCTCGCAGATCACGACGTAGGACGGGCTTCAGCGCGTCCGGGGGTCGGGCTGAAGCCCGACCTACGTTTTTAGCGCGGCTGGCGCCGCGTCGCCGGCAGGATTGCCGGCGCCACACAGAAGCTACGACGACACGACTTCGAACTTTTGGGCGACTTCGACGATCGCTTGGATGGCGCGGTCGAGGTGGTCGCGGGTGTGGGCGGCGCTGATTTGGCAGCGGAGGCGGGCGGCGCCTTGGGGGACGACAGGGAAGCCGAAGCCGGAGACGTAGACGCCGCGGTTCAGGAGCTCGGCGGACATGGCGATGGCTTTGGCGGTGTCGCCGATCAGGATCGGGACGATTGGGTGGATGCCTTCGCGGACGCGGACGCCGCGTTGGGTGAGCTGTGAGCGGAAGTAGGTGGTGTTCTCGCGGAGGCGGGTGACGAAGGATGGGTCCTTTTCCAACAGATCGAGGGCGGCGAGGGAGCCCATGACGACGGCGGGCGGCAACGTATTCGAGAAGAGATACGGGCGCGACTTCTGGCGGAGGTACTCGACGAGCGGCTTCGGACCGGTGGTGAAGCCGCCGTGCGAGCCGCCGAGGGCCTTGCCGAGGGTGGAGGTGTGGGCGTCGATCTTGCCGAAGACGCCGAGCTCCTCGTGGGTGCCGCGGCCGGTCTTGCCGAGGACGCCGGTGCCGTGGGAGTCGTCGACGACGAGGAATGCGCCGTACTCGTGCGCGACCTCGACCATCTCCGGCAGCGGCGCGAGCGAGCCTTCCATCGAGAAGACGCCGTCGGTCATGACGACTTTGTTGCGGGTCTCTTTCGTCGCCTCGAGGGCGCGGCGGAGGTCGGCGACGTCGCGGTTCTTGTAGCGCTCCTTGCGCGCTTTCGCGAGGCGGATGCCGTCGATGATCGAGGCGTGATTCAGCTCGTCGGAGACGATTGCGTCCTGCTCGAGCGCGACGGTCTGGAACAGCCCCTCATTCGCATTCCAGCAGGAGCCGTAGAGGATGGTGTCCTCGGTTCCGAAGAACGCCGCGATCCGTTCTTCCAGCTGCCGGTGGATCGTCTGCGTGCCGCAGATGAAGCGCACCGAGGCGAGGCCGTAGCCGAAATCGCGCTCCGCTTTTTCGGCCGCTTCTTCGATGGCGGGGTGGTCGGCGAGGCCGAGGTAGTTGTTCGAGGTCAGCATGATGACCTCGCCCTTTCCTTCGACTTCGACGACGGGGCCTTGCGGCGACTTGAGCGCCAGCTCGCGTTTGAGCGTGCCGGACTTCGCCATCTGATCGAGCTCCGCGGAGAGGGTGGTGAGGAGGGAAGAGCTCATTCGTTGTCGTACTTCAAATCGCGGCGATAACAGCGCTGCCCTTCCATGTCGAAGACGACGCAGGAATCGATGGGGCGCGAGTAGACGTGCATCGAGACGGCGCGCTCCGGGTCCGGGTTGACGATGCGGTGAATCGTCTGCGTTTTGTCGACAGTGTTCAGCGGCCCGGTCGGCACGGCGACCTCGGTGCCGACGTGTTCCATCTCGATGTGCGTCGCGCCGGCGAGGCAGTCCATGCCGACGACCTGCTGGTTCTCGGGGCGGTCGCAGGCGATCTTGTGGTAGTTCTCGACCACCAGTTTCCCTTCGAGCATCGTCATCCAGCCGAGCTGGCCGTTG
>DASXIH010000192.1:0-4960 GCA_036498125.1 Thermoanaerobaculia bacterium | reverse complement strand
GAGCCGAAGCGCGCGAACTGTGCGTTCCCGAGGCCCGGGATCATCTGGAGCACGCGCTTCTGCTCCGGCACCTTCATCTTCGTCTGGAAGCCGACGATGTTGAAGTACTCGTCCGAGAGATCTTCCTTCCGGAGCTGCACCACCGCGTACGGTCGCTCGCCCGTCTGCGGATGATCGAGGCCGACCGGTTTCATCGGTCCGAACCGGAGCGTGTCGATGCCCCGCGACGCGATCTCTTCGACCGGCAGACACCCTTCGAAGTGCGCCGCCTGCTCGAAATCGTGAAGCGGATAGAGCTCCGCGCCGAGGAGTGCCGCGACGAAGCCTTCGTACTGCTCCTGCGTCATCGCAGCATTGAGGTAATCGCGGCCGTCGCCCTTGTCGTAGCGCGACTTCCAGTAGAGCTTCGACAGGTCGAGCGAATCGGCGGCGAGGATCGGCGCGATGGCGTCGTAGAAGTACAGACCGTCGCGTCCGAGGAAGTCGTTGATCGCCTCGAAAAGCGGATGCGACGTGAGCGGGCCGGTGGCGATGACGAGGAAGTCGTGATCGCCGCGGTCGAGCGACGTCACCTCGTCGCGGTGCAGCGTGATGTTCGGCGTGGACGCGATCGCGTTCGTCACCGCGGCGGAGAACTGGTCGCGATCGACCGCGAACGCGTCGCCCGCGGGCACACGCGCTTTCTCCGCGCACGCGATGACGGCCGAGTCCATCAGCTTCATCTCGTGCTTCAGCAGGCCGACGGCGTTCGTCGCCGCCGACGAGCGGAACGAGTTGGAGCAGACCAGCTCCGCGAGATTCGACGTCTGATGTGCGGCGGTCGACTTCGCCGGCCGCATCTCGAACAGGTCGACCGTGTGGCCGTTGCGCGCGAGTGCAAACGCGCATTCACACCCGGCGAGACCGGCGCCGGCGATCTTGACCCTCATATCAGAACGTTCTCTCCGTCATCCTGAGCTGGCGAAGCGGCGGAGCCGCGAAGCGCAGCGAAGGATCTCAAATTTCGCAACTGGAGATCCTTCGCCGCATTCGCGGCTCAGGATGACACGGCGGCTGCGCCGCCGTGTCAGTTCGACGGCTCGTCCGTCGAGTAGCCGCCGCCTTCGACCCGGATCTGGCCGTACTTCCCCTCGAAAATGGCGATGTTCTGCGCCAGCGCTTCGAGGAGCTGCTTGGCGTGCAGCGGCGTCATCACCACGCGGCTGAAGACCTTCACATCCGTGCGGCCCGGCATGATGCGGCCGAGGTCGATCACGAACTCGGAAGGGGAATGGATGATGTTCGCGAAATTGACGTACTCGCCCTGAGAAATCGCGTCGTCGATCGTGATCCGGAGCGTCGATTGTGCCTGGTCGTTCATTGCAGACGACCGATACCGGAAGCGGGCGAGCGGTATTCCTCCAGGCCACTTCCGCCAGACTTTCGCCCTTTTTCTTCATCGCACCGAAAGAAAACACTTGCGCGATGTGTAGTGTTGTACTTATCTATAACACCATACATCTGAGCAACGAAATGGACCGCGAATGGAACGACAGCCAACCGATCTATCGCCAACTCCGCGATCGTGTCGTCGACTTGATCCTCGACGGCCTTTTGAAGGAGGGCGACCCGCTCCCCTCCGTCCGCAACGTGGCGGCCGAGTACACCGTCAACCCGCTGACCGTCCTGAAGGGATACCAGGAGCTGGTCGACGAACAGCTCGTCGAGACGAGGCGTGGCCGTGGGATGTTCGTCCGGGAGGGAGCGCTGGCGCTTCTCATGTCAGGCGAGCGCGAGAAGTTCCTCAACGACCAGTGGCCGCGCGTCCAGGCGACGATCCGGCGCCTCGGCCTATCCGCAGCGCAGCTGCTGAAGAACGGGGAGGAGCGCTGACATGGCGACGATAGAAGCGCGCGGTCTTCGGAAGAGCTACGGCTCCACGGTCGCCCTCGACGGTATCGACCTGGACGTCCTGGAAGGCCGCATCCTCGGCCTGATCGGCCCGAACGGCGCCGGCAAGACCACCGCCCTCAACGCGATCCTCGGCATCACGCCGTACCAGGGCGAGCTCCGTGTCATCGGCCGCGACCCATGGACCGAGCGCGATCGGCTGATGAACGACGTCTGTTTCATCGCCGACGTCGCCGTCCTGCCGCGCTGGATCCGAGTCACGCAGGCGCTCGACTACGTCGCCGGCGTCCACCCGCGCTTCGATCGCGCGAAAGCTGAAGCGTTCCTGGCGAAGACATCGATCAAGCACTCCAGCCGGGTGCGCGAGCTCTCGAAGGGCATGGTCGCGCAGCTTCATCTCGCGCTGATCATGGCGATCGACGCGCGGCTGCTCGTCCTCGACGAGCCGACCCTCGGCCTCGACATCCTCTACCGCAAGCAGTTCTACGACTCGCTGCTGAACGACTACTTCGACCACAGCCGGACCATCGTCGTGACGACGCATCAGGTCGAGGAGGTGCAGGACGTCCTCACCGACCTGATGTTCATCAACCGCGGGCGCATCGTCCTTCAATCCAGCATGGAGGAATTCGAAGCGCGGTACGCCGAGGTCATGGTGAACCCGGAGCGTGTGGCGGCGGCGAGGGCACTCCGGCCGATCTACGAGCGCGCGATCTTCGGACGGAGCATCTTCCTGTTCGACGGCGTCGACCGCCAGCAGCTCGCCACCCTCGGTGAAGTCCGGACGCCGGGCATCGCCGACCTCTTCGTCGCCGTCATCGGCGGCCAGCACGCGCAAGGAGCAGCGGCATGAACAAAGAGATTCGTCCGCTGTACTGGTCCGTGCGCCGCGAGCTTTGGGAGAACCGCTCCATCTACATCGCGCCGCTGGTCGTCGCGCTCGTCGCCCTCTTCGGCTTCGCGATCAGCATGTTCGGTCTTGTGGCGCGCCGGCGCGCGATCATGCTGGTGAAGGAGACGGCGCGCCGCACCGCCATCGCCGAGCCGTACGACATGGTCGCGATCATGCTGCTGGCGACCGCGTTCATCGTCGGGGCCTTCTACTGCCTCGACGCGCTCTACGGAGAGCGCCGCGACCGCAGCATTCTGTTCTGGAAGTCGCTGCCGGTCTCCGACGTCACCACCGTGCTCGCGAAGGCGGCCATCCCGTTCGTCGTCATCCCGCCGATCGTCTTCGTATTGAGCGTCGTCGCGCAGCTGATCATGTTCGCGTACAGCAGCTTGATCCTCCTGGCGCACGGCCTCAGCCCCGCCGTCACATGGCATTACTTCCCCGTCTTCCAGCAGTCGCTGCTGCTCCTGTACGGTCTCATCGTCATCGCGCTGTGGCACGCGCCGGTCTACAGCTGGTGCTTGTTGGTCTCCGCGTGGGCGAAGCGCGCGACCTTCCTCTGGGCGATCCTGCCGTTCTTCGCGCTCGCGATGCTCGAGCAGATTGCGTTCAACACCCACGTCGTCATCTTCGCGATGCAGTACCGGCTCTTCGGCTTCACCCAGGAGGCGTTCTCCGACACCGCAAAGGGCTCGCTCTACGCCGCGAGTCAGTTGACGCCCTGGAGGTTCCTCTCCTCCGGCGGCCTCTGGATCGGGCTCGCATTCGCCGTCACATTCCTCGGCATCACGGTGCGGATGCGCCGCTACCGCGAGCCGATCTGAGGTTCAGCCATGCGTACGACACAAACCGCAACCTTCTACGCCGCCGGGCTGCTGTCGGCGATCGCCGCCGCGTTCGTCCGTTCGCGCCTCGTGATCTTCGGTGACGCGACGGCCACGGCGATGAACATCGTCGCGCACGAGCCACTCTTCCGTCTCGTCTCAGCGGCGGACCTGATTTCCGCCGGCTGCTACGTCGCCGTGACGCTGCTCCTCTTCCAGGTCTTCCGCCCCTTCCACAGGAGCCTTTCCTTCGTCGCGACGTTCCTCGGCCTCGCCGGTTGCACGGTCGCGATCGTCGCCGCGTTCTTCGAGATCGCCGCGCTCTTTGTCGTCCACGGCGCGGAGCACTGGAACATTCTCGCGGTCAAAGCGCTCCCCGCCCTCGCCCTCCTCTTCCTGGAGCTGCAATCGCGTGCGTACAACGTCAGCATCGCCTGCTTCGGTCTCTTCACACTACTGATCGCCTATCTGACCGTTCGGACGCGGGAGGCCTAACTCGTGAATCGCCGCTCGACGCTCGCCCTCAATGCCGCCGTCCGCTCCTGGTTCGTCGTCGCGTTCGCCGGCCAGCTGGTCTTCGCATTCGCCGTCGCCTCGTTTTACGGCCTCACCGCCGCGCGCGGCGACCTCCATCGCTGGACGATCAGCGGCGGCTGGAAGCCGAACGATCCGGCCGGCAATCTCTCGATCGCGGCGCACCTCGCCACCGCGTTCATCGTCATGGCGTGCGGATGTCTGCAGCTCATCCCGCGTGTGCGCGCCCGCTACCCGCGTTTTCACCGGATCAACGGACGGGTCTACATGCTC
This sequence comes from Thermoanaerobaculia bacterium, assembly GCA_036498125.1. Lineage (GTDB taxonomy): Bacteria > Acidobacteriota > Thermoanaerobaculia > Gp7-AA8 > Gp7-AA8 > DASXHZ01. The sequence goes on along the minus strand of DASXIH010000192.1, from coordinate 547 downwards.
TCGGGCCTCGTGCTGAGCGCGGCGGGCGTCTACATGACGTGGTTTCGCAGCCGGGTGGGTGACCTCACGGAGCACCTCGGGTCGACTCTGAACGCGGTGCTGATCTGGACCTTTGCTGCGATCGCAATCCGCTACGCAATGAGGCGCGACATCGCCGCGCACCGGCGTTGGGCGCTTCGCTTCTTCCTCGTCCTGAGCGCATCGTACTTTTACAGGCTGTCGTTCTTCCTCGTGATCGCGATCGCCGGCCATCCGGTCGGCTTCGATCCGACGACGTTCATTGGCTGGCTGCCGGCGGCGATGTCGTTCACGCAGTACCTTCTGCCGCTCGCCGTCCTCGAGCTCTACCTTCACGCGCAGACCCATCCCGGAACATTCCGGAGGTTCGCCGCCGCGGGCGTGGTCTTCGCGATGACGCTCGCGACCGCCGCCGGGGTCGTCATCGTCACCATGGCGAACTGGGTGCCCGACTTCCGAAAGGGCTTCGACTTCCGCACGCCGGTCGCCGTCACGCTCGCGTCGACCCTCGATCGCGGCGGAATCGAGG
>DASXIH010000191.1:0-9146 GCA_036498125.1 Thermoanaerobaculia bacterium | reverse complement strand
CTCCGCTACGAGCTGCTTGACCGAGGGCCAGACGACCGCCGCGGCGCGGTCTCCGTTGCTTGCCAGCGTCAGCTCGCAGCAATCCTCGGCGAAGGTCCGCGAGCCGGTGACGTCGACGGAACGGACGGCGAAGAGCGGCTGCGTATTGGCGGCGCCGAACGGCTCGAGCATTTCGTGCGCGGCGACGAATTCGCGGTCGATGTCGTGCAGCGCCAATTCGCCGTCGATTCGCGCCGCGCGCACGAACAGCGACTCATCGAGCTCGTCGAACACGGCGCCGAGCCGCTCGCGCAGCAATGGGAGATTGTCCGTAGCCAGCGAGAATCCGCAGGCGTAGTCATGCCCGCCGAAGTGCTCGAAGAGATCGGCGACGCGTTCGAGCTGCGCATGAAGGTTGATCGTCGGAATGCTCCGCGCCGATCCGACACACCGCTCCCCTTCGATCGCAATCATGAGCGCCGGGCGGTGGAACTTCTGCGCGATCCGCCCCGCCGTGAGTCCGAGGACGCCTTTGTGCCACTGCTCGCTGGCGAGGATCAGCACCCGCGCGTTCCCATCCACTTTTTCCTCGGCCTCGGTGCGTACATGCAGCTCGACTTCCCGCCGCTCCGCATTCATCCGATCGAGCTCGGCGCAGAGTTGCCATGCGGCGTCGTCGTCCGTCGCGGCAAAGAGATCGATCGCGGTATTCGCCGAGGCGAGACGGCCGGCGGCGTTGATCCGCGGGCCGACTTTGAATCCGATGTCGCTCGCGCGCAGCGTCCGGCCGTAGATGCCGAGGCGTTTGAGCAGCGCGCGAAGACCGGCGTTGCGGACGTCGGCGAGACCGCGGAGGCCGAGCCACGCGATCGTCCGGTTCTCGCCGACGAGCGGCGCGACGTCGGCGATCGTTCCGATGGCGGCGATCTTCAGCAGCGAGTCGATCGACATCTTCTTCCCGGCGCGCCGAATCAGCTCGCAACAGAGCTTGAATGCCACCCCGACGCCCGCGAGGTCTTTGAACGGATACGTGCAGCCCGGCTGCTTCGGGTTGAGCACGGCCGCCGCTTCCGGGAGGACGCCGGGCGGCAGGTGGTGGTCGGTGATGATGACGTCGATGCCGCGCTCCAGCGCGCGGCGTACAGGATCGACGCTCGTGATCCCGCAGTCGACCGTGATGACGAGCTTCACGTTCTTTTCCGCCAGGACGCGTTCGAGCACCTCGGTCTTGAGGCCGTACCCGTCGACCAGCCGGTGCGGGACGACGAAACTGACGTCGGCGCCGAGGGCGCGGAGTACGGTCTGGAGGAGGACGATCGAGGTGACGCCGTCGACGTCGTAGTCGCCGTAGATGACGATCGCCTCTTTGTCACGGATCGCCCGCCCGATCCGCTCGCACGCGAAGTCCATCCCGTGGATCGTCGAGGGATCGTGCAGGTCGTCGATCGCCGGCGTCATGAACCTCCGGAACGCCTCGGCGTCCGCGATCCCCCGCCGGATCAGGATCGAGCGTAACGCCGCATTCGCCACCGGCAGCGCCACGTCGTCCGGCGGCGGCTCGATCCGCCATTCGTCAAATATCGGCACGCCTCCATCCTACAGACTTCCACCCGGCGTAGATTCCTGGATGCCGCTGGCAGTTGCCGGATGCCACCGGCATCTCCCGGATGCCACTGGCAGTTGGCCGACTGACACCGGCATCTCCCGGATGCGACCTGCAGTCGGCCAACTCACACTGGCATCTCCCGGATGCCACCTGCAGTTGGCCAACTCACACGGGCATCTCCCGGATGCCACCGGCAGTTGGCCAACTCACACGGGCATCTCCCGAATGCCACTGGCAGTTGGCCAACTTACCCGGGCATCTGGCGGATGCCAACGTAGGTCGGGCTTCAGCCCGACCGGGACGGGCGAAAGCCCGTCCTACATCCGCTACCCCTTCTCGAAAACGCCCATCTTCCGGAACTTCTTGTAGCGTTCCTCCATGAGCTGCGGACCTTTCAGCTTCTGCAGCTCTTTGAGGGCGCGTTCCAGGTACGGGGCGAGGAGGTCGGCGGCGGCCTGAGGGTCGGAATGGGCACCGCCGCAGGGCTCGGGCACGATTTCGTCGACGATGCCGAGTTTCTTCAGATCGACGGCGGTGATCCGCATGGCCGCGGCGGCGTCGGGGGCCGCGGAGGCATTCTTCCAGAGGATGGCGGCGCAGCCTTCCGGCGAGATGACGGAGTAGACGGCGTGCTCCAGCATCAGAACGCGATCGCCGACGCCGAGGGCGAGCGCGCCGCCCGAGCCGCCCTCGCCGATCACGCTGACGATCACCGGAACCTGCAACGCGGCCATCTCGCGCAGATTCATCGCGATCGCTTCCGCCTGCCCGCGCTCCTCGGCGCCGACGCCGGGGTATGCCCCCTGCGTGTCGATGAACGTGAAGATCGGAAGGTTGAACTTCTCGGCCATCTTCATCACCCGGAGCGCCTTGCGGAACCCCTCCGGGCGCGGCTGACCGAAGTTTCGGATCACCTTCTCCTTCGTGTTCCGCCCCTTCTGGTGGCCGATGACGGCGCAGGGCGTGCCGCGGAACCGCCCGAAGCCGGCGACGATCGCCGCATCGTCGCCGAATTTGCGGTCGCCGTGGATCTCGGTGAAGTCCTCGTAAATGGCGGCGATGAAGTCGAGGGTGTACGGCCGTTGCGGATGCCGCGCGACGAGCGTCTTCTGCCACGGCGTCAGCTTCGAATAGATTTCCTGGGAGACTTTGGTAAGCTTCTGACGGAGCTCGTCAATGGACTCTTCACGGGCAGCTTCACGGCCGGGCTCTGCTTCCAAAGCCGAAAGCTCTTCGATCTCCCGCCGCAGCTGGAGGATCGGCTCTTCGAACTGGGTCGCGTCGCCGTTCATGTGGGCGGACCGTAACAAATGACAGACACGCTGGCAACTGAAGTACCGACCCCGGCCGCTGAGCCGCACCTCGAGCAGTGGCATTCGAACGAGCGGATGCGGCACATCCCGCGCGTCCACTGGATGGCCGAGAAGCTCGACGGCGATCTGCGGATGCGCATCGAGCGCGCGTGCAGCGCGATCGAGTCCGTTCCGCCCGACGATCCGCGGCGCCTCGACGCCGGCGAGATCGAGCGCTCGCTCTGCCGCGCCCTCGAACGGCTCGCGGAGGTCGCGAAGCACAACCGCGGGCAGTTGCACCCGCCGAACGAGCTGTCCCGCCACGTCACCTGGTCGATCCAGCACGCCGTCGCCTCCCTCCGCAGCGCCGACGACGACGCGATCGGCCGGCGCTATCCGTACCACACCGGCGAACGCTCGAAGTCGGAGCCGCTCTACGGCGCTCTGCTCGCGGTGATCGACGCCACGCACCATCTCATCGACGCCGCACGATTCATCGATCCGAACGTCGATGCCGCGCTGCTCGAAGGGCTCGTGCGCCTCGAAGTCCCGATGCGCACGGACCCGATCGCGTAGAGGTACGCGCGCAGACAGGAATGTCTGCGCTCCACAGCGCGATCCGTGGAGCGCAGACATTCTTGTCTGCGCACGTCTAAAGAATATTGATCGGATCGACGTCGATCGCGACGTCGACTTTTCCCCAGGTCCGCTTCAGCATCACCGCTTCGACAGCGCGGCGAAGCGCGGCGCGGTGGGGGGAGCGCAGGAGGATCTGGAAGCGCCAGACGCCCTTGATCCTGGCGAGCGGCGCGGCGGCCGGACCCTGGATGCGCGTGCCGGCGAGCGGGGCGAGGGCTTCGTCGAAGAGGCGTCCCGCTTTGACCGCAGCGCGCTCGACGTCGGCGAGCTCCTCGCCACGAAAGAGGATGGCGATCATCGACGTGACGGGCGGGTAGTGAAACGTCTTCCGGAACTGGATTTCCGATTCGAAGAACGCCTCGTAGTCGTGCCGCGTGGCGTGCTGGATGGCGTAGTGCGTCGGAAAGGCGCTCTGGATCAGCACGCGTCCGCGCAGCTCTCCGCGGCCCGCGCGCCCGGCGACCTGCGTCAGGAGGTAGAACGTCTTCTCGGCGGAACGGAAGTCGGGATATCCGAGGATCGAGTCGGCGTTGAGGACCGCGGTGAGCGTCACGTTCGGGAAGTGGTGCCCTTTGCTGAGCATCTGCGTCCCGATGAGCGCCCGCGTCTCGCCGCGCCGGAAGCGATCGAGGATGGCGACGAGCGAGCCCTTCTTCCGCGTCGAGTCGCGGTCGAGCACCTCGACGGCGACTTCGGGAAAATCGCGCCGGAAGCGCTCCTCCACCTTCTCGGTGCCGAAGCCAATCGGCTGGAGCACCTCGCCGGCGCAGAGCGGGCACTTCGCTGGAATCGGAATGCGCAACCCGCAGTAGTGGCAGATGAGGAGTCCCGAGCGCCGGTGCACGGTCAGCGTGACGCTGCAGTCGCGGCAGCGGAACTCGTGGCCGCATTCGCGGCAGAGTAGGTACGGCGCGTAGCCGCGGCGGTTCATCAGGATGATCGCCTGCTCGCCTGCGTCGAAAGTCGCGCGCAGGATCTCGCGCAACGATCGGCTGAAGATGACGAAGCCCTTGTCGCCCTTCTCCGCCTGCTCGTGCCGCAGGTCGAGGATCTCGACGTCCGGCAGCGGCCGCGACTCGACGCGCTTGGTCATCCTCAGCAGCGTGTACTTGCCGCGCGCCGCGTTCTCGCGCGACTCCAGCGACGGCGTCGCCGAGCCGAGGACCACCGGGATGTTGCGGAGCTGCGCGCGAACCACCGCGAGATCGCGCGCGTTGTAGCGCGGCGTCTCCTCCTGTTTGTACGCGCTGTCGCCCTCTTCGTCGACGACGATCACGCCGAGCGACGGAAACGGCGTGAAGAGCGCGGAGCGCGGCCCGATGGCGACGTCCACCTCCCCTCTCCGAGCACGCCACCACTGGTCGTACCGTTCGCTCGCGGAGAGACTGCTGTGAAGGATCGCGATCCGTTCGCCGAAACGCTCTTTCAAACGCGCGGCGAAGACCGGCGTCAGCGAGATTTCCGGAACGAGCAGCAGCGCCTGCTCCCCTCGCCTCACGACCTCGCGCATCACCTCGATGTAGACCTCGGTCTTGCCGCTGCCGGTGACGCCTTCGAGCAGGAACGGAGAAAACGTGCCGAGGGAGCGTTTGACGGCGTCGATGGCGTCGTGCTGTTCGGTCGAGTAGCGGAGCTCCGCGACCGACGCGGGGTCGAGGCCGGCGAGGAACGCATCGAGCGTGTGCCGCCGCGCGCGCCGCTCGATCCGGATCACGCTCTTCTTCGCCAGCGCGCCGAGCACGGCGGCGGAGACCCCGGCGTGTTCGAGCGCGGCGACCGACATCTCGCCTCCGCGAGCCTGGAGCAGCTCGACGGCGTGCGATTGTTTTTCCGTCAACGCGCCGCCCGCGCTTTCGAGGATGACCCAGCGATCGTAACGGACGCCTTTCGCGTCGAGCAGCCGGTCGACCACGGCGATCGTGCCGGCGTCGCGGAGGCGCGCGATCGCGGATCGCGTACTGATTTCCAGCGCGTTCTCGAATGACAGCGCCCGGAGCTTCAACGCCTCGATCAACGGCCGGTCGCCCTCGTTCGCCGGACCCTCGGCATCGCTGAGCCGGAGCTCGCGTTTGCCGCGCGCCGACATGTTCGCCGGAAGCGCCACGCGAAGCATCTCGCCGAACGGCGCGATGTAGTACTCGGCGCCCCAGCGGCAGAGTTCGATGATCTCGCGCGTCAGCGCCGGCTCTTCGTCGTCGAGAACCGAGCGGATCGGCTTCACCTTCTCCACGCTCGCGCTGTCCGGCAGCCCGACGACGAAGCCGGTGGTCAGCTTCGTGCCGAGCGGCACCTCGACCCGCGAGCCGAGGCGGACCGCGTCGCGCAGGCCGTCCGGAATCGCGTACGTGAATGTGCCGTGGACGGCGACCGGGAGGGCGATCTCGGCGAATGCGGCGATGCCCTGCGGCACTAGCCCCGTCTCCGGAGGGCCGCGCCGATGATGAAGAGGGCGATCGCGGCGTACGCCACTTTCTCCGTTCGCGACAGGCCGCGGTCGCGATGCTCCGTCACGGTCATCTCGCGCGCGGTGATCGCATTGTTCGACCGCTGCGTGATCGCCGCGGCCGCGACGATACCGCCGCCGCCGTTCAGCCCTCGCACGAGCACCGAGGCGTTCTGCGCTGCGACTGTCGGAAAGTCGTGGTCGAGATCGAGCGAGTGCTGCTCGAACGGGTGAATGAGATTGATGTTCTGCGCGATCACCTTTCCATCCGCGGCACGGACGATGACGCTGTACTGCAGCGCATCGCCGGCAGTCTCGATGACGTAGAGCCTGTTCGTCGCGGTGGCTGCGTGGGTGAAGGTGAAACCGTCGAGCCTCGCTGCTTCGCCGGCGGTGATCGACTCTTTCGGTGATCGCGCTTCGAACGACGCTGAGGACAATGGCGTGACGATGCGCCCGTCAGCGAGCAGCGGCTGATCGGAGGTGATGCGGAGCGCGCCGAGCGCGTATTCGTCGCCGAACGGATCGACGGTGCGCGTCGCGTTCGGCGGGACGACTGCGTCGACCGACTTCGGCTGCGCTGACGTGCCGCCCGTCGGAATGAATTGCACCCTCGCATGCGCCTCGGACGACGACGGATTGCGCAACGTCACGTTCGTCCGGATGTCGTGCAGCGGATCGTGGATCCGCCCCGCAACCGGGAGGAAGAGGTCGCGCGCGGCGACGGCGAGAAGGATCGGAAGTAACATGACAGACGGTCCAACCTACCAACAACATGGCGGCGGCGCTAGCGTATACGGTCGTAGCAACGGCGGTCGGGGTCGGCCTGCACCGCCGCGCTCGCGTCAGTCTGCCAGCCGTCGCGCTTCTGGCGCTCCTTCCGCTTCTCCTGACAGGTCAGGCACTTCTGCACGGCGGCGTCTACGGCTCGATCGACCTTGCCTACACGAGCGAGCCGCTGGCGTCGATCGCGGAAAGCGCCGGCGTCACACGTGTCGGCAATCCGGTCAACTCCGATGTCTACACGGAGTTCATCCCGTGGCACGCCGCGGTGCGCGATGCGATCCGGCATCACCAGTGGCCGTTGTGGGACCGCTTCTCGCTCTCCGGCACGGTGCTCGCGGCCGCGGTGCAATCGGCGCCGTATCACCCGCTGCACCTGATCGCGCTCCTGCTGCCGATGCCCGCGGCGCTCACGTTCCTCGCGGCCATGCTCTTCTTCGTCGCCGCCGTGTCGATGTTTCTCTTCGTCCGGCCGATGGTGTCGTCGGAGGCGCCGGCACTGCTCGCGGCGGCGATTTGGATGCTCGCGCCGCACGTCGGCGGCTTCGCGCTGACGGCGTATGCGCTTGCGCTCTCGACGGCTCCGCTAGTGCTGCTCGCCGCGCGCCTGCTCGCGCACGAGCCGTCGATGCGTCACGCGATCCTACTCGCGGCATTGCTCGCGGTGACGATCCTCGCCGGCCACCCGGAGACGACGCTGCACATCGTCACGGTCGCCGTGGCGTATTTCTTCTTCGAGCATCGTTTTCGACGGAGCCGCGCGATTCGGCTCGGACTGCTGGCCGGCGTTCTCGCGCTGCTGATCGCCGCGATCTCGCTTCTGCCGTTCATCGAGGCGGCGCGGCAGACGAAGGAGTACCAGGACCGCGAGACGTTCGTGCATCAGTCGTGGAAGCTCGGCCGTTCGTTGCGCGCCGCGCGCGACAGCCTGCTTCCGGCGCCCCTGGCGCACTTTCGCTCCGATCCGGCGGAAGTTCCGGGGACGGCGTACGCGGGGAGCATTGCGCTGGCTCTCGCCGTTGCCGGCGCGATCCGCCGGCGTGCGTGGTTCTTCATCGCACTGTTCGCTTTCGGATTGCTCGCCGCCGTCCGTGCCGTGATGTTCGCGGATGTTCTGCACGTTCTCCCGCTTTACTCGATCGCGGCGAACGAGCACCTCGCGTGGTGCTGTGCGTTTGCGCTTGCGGTGCTTGCGGCGTTCGGGCTGGAAAAGCCAACTGCGATCGTGTTCCTCGCTGTGGCCGTTCTGATCGCGATCGCTGCTTTGCCGGTCTTCGACCTTCGGGCACTTCTGCCTTTGGTGCTCTGTGGGGCGGCGGCCTTCTGGCCGCGCGGCGGCGAGGGCGCCGCCGCCCCATTGAGAACGATGTTCGTCATCCTCGCGCTATTCCTGGTTCAGCGGGGCGGCGAAACCGCGCCATTCCGGACGTGGGTGCCGCGCTCGGCGTTCTATCCCCGCTTCCCGGGCGTCGAGATGCTGCGGGCCGATGAGCCGTTCCGCATCGTCGGGCAACGCTCGCTCTTGCCGCCGAACATCGCGACGCACTACGGCCTCGAAGACGCGCGCGGGTACGCGGCGATGACGCTGGAGCGGTACGCTGCTCTCGAGCCGTTCTGGTCGATGCCGCAACCGACGTGGTCGAATCGCGTCGAGACGCTCGACTCCCCTTTCCTCTCGCTGATGAACGTCCGCTTCGCGCTCGCGAAGCATGGGGAGGCCATCCCGCCGGAGTGGCGCGTCGTGAAGCAGTTCGACGCGTACGACGTCGTCGAGAACACGCGCGTGCTGCCGCGCGCCTTCGTGCCCGCGAGCGCGCACACCGGCATCACGCGCGGGGAAGCGTTCCACGGCGTTCAGCTCTGCAACGACTTCGGCGCCGAAGCGTGGATCGAAGGGGGCGAGCGCGGCTCAGGCAGCAACGGGCCGGGGGTGATCACACTGCGCGAAGCCGGCTCGAAGCTCGACATGCGCGCGTCGATGGCGAACGACGGCTGGATCGTGATCTCGGAATCGGCGTGGAACGGGTGGCACGCCACGGTCGACGGCAACGACGCCCGCGTCCGCATCGCCGACTCCACATTCCTCGGCGTCCACGTGCCGAAGGGCGAGCACCACGTGCGGCTCGTCTACCGGCCGCTCTCGTTCGTCGTCGGCGCGGGGATCAGCGCGGCGACGCTGCTGGCGCTCGCCGCGATCGTGTTCCTCAGAAAGTGATCCCGAGCTCCCCCATCACCTGCTTCATGTCCTGCCACACGTCTTTCTTCGCCGACGGCGTGCGGAGGAGATAGGCGGGGTGATAGGTCGGCATCACCTTGATGCCGTCATACTCGGTCCACTGGCCGCGGGCCGCGGAGATGGCGTAGGCGCGGCCGGTGAGGCTCTGGAGCGCGAACTTGCCGAGCG
>DASXIH010000190.1:0-5422 GCA_036498125.1 Thermoanaerobaculia bacterium | reverse complement strand
CGGGGCAGACGGTGAGCCGCGGCACGGGTTTGTTGATCCTCGAGGCGATGAAGATGGAGAACGAGATCCAGGCGCCGATCGACGGCACGATCAAGGAAGTCTTCGTCAGCGCCGGCGATACGGTCGAGAGCGGGGCTGCCCTCGTGCATATCATTTAGCGTCTCCCGCAGTTTATCCCGAGCGAAGCGAGGGATCAGCGGAGCCGCCGCGCAGGTGGCACCGTCGAGCGCGAGATGCTCCAATGATCCCTCGCTTCGCTCGGGATAAACTAAGAAACCATCATGCCCTCCGACCCTATCTTCCCCGGCAGTGAGCTGCTGCAATACCGTCTCGTCGAGCGCATCGGGACGTCCGTGTGGCGCGCGGAGGACTCACGCAGCGGCAAGCCGGCGGCGCTGAAGATCCTCACGAAGCAGATGCCGAAGGATCCGGCGCGGCGGGAAGAGGCGCTCAAGCAGGTCCGCCTCGGCGCGGCGCTCTATCACTCGTTCCTGGTTCCGATCCGCGACGTCATCGTCGCCGGCGACGTGCTCGCGCTGGCGATGGACGCGATCGATGCTCAGCCGCTCACGAAATACCTCGCCGGAACGCCGCGTGGAACGCAGGAGTTCTTCCGCCTCGCGTACCAGCTGGCGGACGTCGTCAAGTTTCTCCAGTCGCGCAACATGGTCCACGGCAACATCACCGGCGACGCCGTGATGGTCCAGCCGAACGGACAGGTGCGCCTCGGCGGGCTCAATCTTCTCAACCTGACGCCGCGCAAGGAGGGCGCATCGTCGCCCGCCTACCAGCAGCGCGGCAGCGACCCGCGCTCGGTCGCCTATATGTCGCCGGAGCAGATCAGCGGCCAGCCGATCGACGTCCGGACCGACGTTTTCTCGATCGGCGTCGTGATGTACGAGATCGCGACCGGCGCGCTTCCCTGGAGCGCCACGACCGCGACAGACATCGCTCGTTCGATCGTCGAAGGCCAGCCGCAGTCTCCGCGCGCGCTCAATCCGAAGATCGAGGCGCCGGTGATGGAGACGATCGGCCGCTGCATCTTCAAGGACCCGTACAAGCGGCAGAAGGACGCCCGTGCGATCGTCGACGACATCGCGCGCTCGCAGGCGGACGCCATCAAGTTCGCCGGCGACCTCGTCGCGCAGATGAGCGCGCCGGCCGCCGCGCAGTCGCATAGCGACGCGCGCACGACGATTCTCCTGATCGCCGACGTCAACGCCGAGGAGAGCAGCGATCCGTCGCGCGACGCGGCGAAGATGCAGCAAGTGATCGGCGAGGCGGTCTACCTCTTCGACGGCAACGTGATCGACCCGTTCGGCGCGAAGTTCGTCGCCGAGCTTCCGACGGTCGACGCGGCGCTGGAAGCGGCGCGGAAGGCGGAGTTCGACGTCGAGCCGGAGCAGCAGGAGGGCGCCGATCTTCCGATCCGCATGCTCCTTCACGCCGGCGAAGTGACGATCACCGACGGCACCCCCGGCGGCGAAACGCTCAACCGCGCGTACAAGACACTCGCGGCGATTCCGAAACGGAAGCTCTACATCAGCGAAGACTTCGTGAAGCAGGGGCGCGGCAACGTGCGCCTGCGCGACGCCGGTGCGCGCGGCGGGATGAAGCTGTACGAGATCGTTCCTCCCGAGCCGAAGCTGACGATGGCGAATGCGCCGACGCAGCTCGACACGCACGCAACCGAGCTCGAAGTACCCCCTCCGCCTCCCATCTCGCCGAAACGCCATTCGCTCCTCTACGTCGCGGCCGGTGTGCTGCTCCTCGGCGGCGGCATCGGCGGAATGATGCTGTCGCGCCACAAAGAGGAGCCGGCGGCCGTTGTCGCACCGAAGCCTGCGGCGCCCACGGTTCACCAGATCATGGTCGACAACTTCAGTGTCGAGGGCGCCGAGCCGGCGCTGCTCGAACAGGCAGCGGCGATTCGGCTCGCCGTCATCGAGCTGTTGAAGAACACGCCCGACGTGAAGGTGATCGACACCACCTCGGTCGATGCGATCACCTGCAGTGCCGCGATTCACCCGAATTCGCCGCCGCAGTTCGTCCCCGCCGCCGGCTCGAAGGTCGGGCCCGCTGCCGCGCTCGCGGACAATGCAGCCGGCATCGTCGCGCTGACGCAGTGGATCGCGTCGCAGGCGCACGTTCGCATTCAGTCCGGCGCGCCCGCCGCGCTCAACGCGTTCGCGGACGCGCTCGAGGCGCACGCAAACAATGAGGACGCGAAGGCGGAGACGGCGTTGCGCGCCGCCGTCACCGCCGATCCGAACTTCTTGTCCGCACAACTTCTCGCCATGAACTTCTTCGCCTCGCGCGGGAACGACAAAGACGCGTTCTCGGCGGCGAAGCAGGTACTCGCGCTCTCGCCTGGAAATGCCGACGCCGCCCGCCGGGTCGCCCGCGGAAGTCTCGCCGGCGGCGATGTGCCGTCCGCGCTGACTGCCTACGGCGCGATCCTGAAGCACTCGGCGGATGACGCCGAGGCATTGAACGCGATCGGAAAGTACGCGTACTCGGCGAACGACGCGCGGCACTTCGACGCTGCCGTCAAACGCCTGAACCGCGTCAGCCTCGGCGACAGCGCGATCCACGAGCCAGATCTTCTGCTGGCCGCGGGCAAGTACGAGGACGCGGCGCAGAAGTACTACGACATCGAGGTGAACACGCCGAACAACGTGGCGCTGGCGCTGAAGATCGGGCGGATCGCGGTCCTGCGTCACACGCCCGACGTCGCGAAGATCGAGCTCGACAAGCTCCAGAAGACGGATCCGAATTACGGCTATCACCTCCTGCAGGCGTACATCGCCGCCGGGCAGAACGCGCGCGGCGAGGCGGAGACGCAGTTGAAGGAGGCGCGCAAAGGGGAGCGTCCCGGCGACGACTACTGGACGTCGACCGCCGAGGTGTACGCGATGATGGGCGACGCGAAGAACGTGGTCACGGCACTCGAGAGCGCCGCCGACCGGCGCGAGCCGACGATCAGCTACGTGCTCGCCGATCCGCTCTTCTCATTCCTTGCGAGCGATGCCAAGTACCAGGCCATCCGCACGACGCTGACCTCGCGTCAGGATGAGATTCGTGCCGCCCTGGCACAGATCGCGATGTAACCCAACGCATGATCGTCACTGCACGACTGACTTTCTCCGCCGCGCACCGCCTGCACAATCCGTCGTACGACTCCAATTGGAATCGGGAGATGTACGACAAGTGCGACAACCCTGGCGGGCATGGCCACAACTACGCGCTCGAGGTCAGCGTGCGCGGGAAGATCGATCCCGAGACCGGGATGGTGATCGACCTCAAGAAGCTGAAGGACATCATGCGCGCCGCGGTGATCGACCGCGTCGATCACAAGAACCTGAACACCGACGTCGACTTCCTGCGCGGCGTGATCCCGACGGCCGAGAACCTCGCGCGTTGTTTCTGGCAGCAGCTCGCGCCGGCGATCCGCGTCGGTGAGCTGGACCAGATCGTGTTGCATGAGACCGAACGGAACTCGGTCTGCTATCGAGGTGAGGACGAATGAACTACGACTTGGCGATCATGGCGCTCGACGGTCTCACGCGCTCGCCGCTTCGCGCGAAGGTGGAGAATGGCGAGGTGGTCATCGAGGCGGAGCCGGATGCGTTCAAGCACTTCGCGCGTCTCTGCCTCCTTCTCGGTGGCGAGAACGTCGGCGGCGCGGACGGCTTCGAATTGCAGGAAGGCGTGCACGTCCACGGTATGCCCGTGAAGTTGCGGCTGACGGTGGAGTAGCCCCTACGTCTTCGGTTTCAGGGCGAGACTTCCGAGCCCGTCGTACGCGGCGTACTTGTACGCTTCTCCGAGGGTGGGGAAGTTGAAGACGCAGTCGATGAATGCGTTGATCGTTCCGCCGAACTGCATCGCCATCATGCCGGTGTGCAGCAGCTCAGAGGCGTTCTCGCCGACGATGTGGACGCCGAGAAGGGCGAGCGACTCGCGGTCGAAGACGATCTTGATCATCCCCTTCGTGTCGCCGATGATCTGCCCGCGGGTGTTGTTGCGATAGGCCGCGCGGCCGGTGGCGGGAGTGATCCCCTTCTTGCGGCACTCGTCTTCTGTCAGACCGACGGTCGCAAGCTCCGGGATCGTGTAGATGGCGTAGGGGAGGAGCGGGGCGACGCGCGTTTTGTACTTGAGGTCGAACGCGTGGACCATCGCAACGCGCGCCTGCTCCATCGACGTCGAGGCGAGCGCGGGGAAGCCGATGACGTCGCCCGCGGCGTAGACGTTCGCGACGTTCGTCCGGTAGTTCTCGTCGACGACGACGAGACCGCGGTTGCCGCTCTTGACGCCGGCCGCCTCGAGGTTGAGCTCGGACGTGTTGCTGGAGCGGCCGGCGGCGTACAACACCTTGTCGCAGACGACCTCGCGCCCGTCCTTCAGTGTCAGTGCGACTTCGTGCTCGCAGCGGTCGATCTCTTCGACGTCGGAGCCGAGATGCATGACGACGCCGAGGCGCTGCTGCATCTCGGCGATGAGGATGCGCATGATCTCGCGGTCGATCTGCGGGAGGAGCGAGGTCCGGCCGTCGATCAGGTGCACCTCGACGCCGAGGGCGGCGAAGATCGAGGCGTACTCGCACCCGATCACGCCGGCGCCGACGACGGCGAGCGTCTTCGGGATCGTGTCGATGCCGAGGATTGAATCGCTGTCGCAGACGAGCTCGTCGTCGAACGGGACGTCGGTTGGGCGGTACGGCGACGAGCCGGTGGCGATCAGGATGATGTTGCCTTCGATCTCCTGCGTGCCGAGGGCGTTCGTGATCTCGATCTTGTTCGGCGAGAGGAAGCGGGCCGTGCCCGAATAGCGGTCGATCTCGTGGCGCCGCAGGTTCGACTCGATCCGCTGCCATTCGCGCTCGACGACGATCTGCTTGCGGCGCATGAAGTCGGCGACGGTGATGTTGTCCTTGATCGTGAGGCCGATCGCATCGCCGAAGGCGCGCATGCGGAAGCCCGACAGGTGCAGCGCCGACTCGCGCAACGTCTTCGACGGCACGGTTCCCGTGTTGACGCATGCGCCGCCGAGGACCGGCTCGCGCTCGATCAGTGCGACGCGCTTGCCGAAATACGCAGCCTGCGCCGCCCCCTTCTCGCCGGCCGGGCCCGAGCCGATGACGATCAGGTCGTACATGAGTGGTGACTGGTGACTGGTCACTGGTGACTGGAGGAAACCCGCTTTTCCCAGTGACTAGTCACCAGTGACCAGTCACTAATACGTGAGTAGTGTGTGGAATCTCGCTCCGCTTGCGAGTTTACGCCTGCCGTCGAGGAAGGCGAGCTCCATGACGGTGGCGATGCCGGTGACCTCGGCGCCGAGGTCGGAGACGAGGGCGGCAGCGGCGGCCATAGTGCCGCCGGTGGCGAGGACGTCATCGACGATGAGGACGCGATCG
>DASXIH010000189.1:0-2950 GCA_036498125.1 Thermoanaerobaculia bacterium | reverse complement strand
GGCAATCCTGCCGGCGTCGTGGTTTCGCCGGCAAGATTGCCGGCGCCACACAGAGGCGAAGGCGAGAAGCACTGGGACGACTCCGAGGAACAGGTGACGCTCGACGTGCGAACGTCCTTCCGCGATCTTGCCGTAGAGCAGGCTCCGCTCCGAGGGCATGAAAAAGTCGAACGGGGTCGCGGAGCCGGCGAGCGATTCGGAGGATCTCCGCCAGAGGCGGTACATCTTCGAAACGACCTCGTACGGGATCAGGAACGGCAGCAACACGGCGCACGAGACGGCGAGCGTCACGATCAGCCGGCGCCAGAACGCAGCCTCGCGTTTCTCGCCGACGATGAAGAGAAAGGCGATCGTGATGCCGAGGGCGGTCGCGCCGAAGGCGAGCCAATAGATGTTCGTGAGGCCGTTCATCACGAAGGCGGCGCCTAGCAGTAGGGCGTGCTTCGTGTCCGCGTGGCGCCAGTAGGCGAGAAGGGCGGCGAGCATCAGCGGGAGCCACCCGGTCCAGACGACCTGCACGTGCGAGAGGTGGTCGAACTTGAACGAGACGAACGCCGCGAAGATCCCGCCGGCGAATGCAGCGATCGAGTTGCCGGTGATCATCCGCGCGAGGACCCAGGCGCCGTATCCGCTGAACGCGAACCCGAGGATCATCGCGAGGTTGTAGACGACGAGGGGAGCGGCGCCTGCGATGTGAAACGGGAGCACCGCGAGGTCGATCCCGGCCATGTTCTCGCTGAACGCGAGCGGGAACTTCGCCGGATGGAGGATCGGGGCGTCGAAGAGGTGCAGCGGCGAGTGCGTGAGCGCGTAGCAGCCCCAGTCGATGATCCAGCAGTTCAGCAGCGGATCGCCGCGGTCAGCGACGTACGTGTTCAGATGCGTGGCGAGCGGCCACGTGAGTGCGACTGCGAGTGCTACATACAGCGCGAATGCGGCGAGGTGAGTTGGGAGTGGGGAGTAGGGAGTCGACTCCCGACCGCCGACTAACGACTCCCCACTCCCGACTCCCGACTCACGGTCAGTAGTCGACACGGTAGTAGTAGAGGAAATCCTTCTTCTGTCCTTTCTGGACGATCGGATAGAACTTCGACTGCTTCAGCGCCGCTTCGTTCTGCGCCGCGAGCGACTCGGAGCCGGTGGTGTTGGTGATGATCTGCGTGTGCGTGACGTCGCCTTCCGTGTTCACGGCCGCCTCGATGTAGACGATGCCGTGAGCGCCGGGCTGTGAGACGGGCGACGGCGGCTTGCGGAACTTCGGCGTCGGATTCGCCTCTTCCGCCTTCGCGCCGGCGGCGTTCGTGAGATCGGCCGCGTGCGCCCAGCCGCTGCCGCCGGTCGTCCGCACCTCGACCCAATCGCCTTTTCTCGAGAGGATCGAGACCGACTCGCCGTTCAGGAACTTCGTGACGACGGGCGATGCGTCATCCGCCTTCGCATGCACGCTCAGCTCGGGCGCACCGACGTACGCGATCTCGACGTTGACTTGTGCGGGAGGAGGGACGGTCGCTTCGCGACCGCAATGCAGAAGGCAGAAGGCAGAAGGCAGAAGGAGCACAAAAAGAAGACGTTTCATCCGAATACATCCCGATTCGTAAACAAGGCAAAGGCCGCGGCGATCGCGGCGATCGCCCAGACGCCGAGGAGCGTGATGCAGAAGAGCATCGTCATCCCATCGTACGGCGGCGGCTCGCCGGTGTAGTAGTCAGAGAGAGGAAGCGCGCTGACGAATAGATACTTCGCCGACGTCCAGTCGGGCGTCAGGCGCGTGAGGATCGTGCCGGCGATGAGCGAAGCGAGCATCGTTCCGATCGCGCCGGCGCTGGAGCGGAAGATCACCGAGAGCAGCAGCGCGATCGACGCGACCGTCAGCAGCGCGTACCACTCCAGACCGTACGCGATCATGGCGTCTTTCCAGAGCGGGAGCTGCCGCACCGTGCTCGGATTGAAGTTCATCGTGCCGGTGCCGAATCCGTTGAACGTCGGCGCGTTCCAGCCGATGCGCGTGAGGAACGGCGCCGAGATCAGGTACGACAACACCGCGCCGGCGAGCAGCGTGATGGTCGTAAAGAGCCAGAGCGTGATCAGTTTCGACGCCAGGATCTTCCACCGCCGCACCGGGCGCGTCAGCAGGAGTTTGTCCGTCCCCTCGGCGTGCTCCGCGGAGACGATGTCGCTGCCGAGGATTGCGACGAGAAGCGGGAGGAGGAGAAAGCCGGCGGCGTTCGCGAAGCCGCGGACGAACATCGGCGACGTCGGCTGGTTCGGGTCGATGTCGTGGTCGAGGTAGAACTGCAGCCGGTGGATCTCGGCGCGCATCGAGCGCGCCCACGGCGCGTCGGACGGCGAGCGGCGAAGGTTGTTGTTGTATCCCGCGAGGCGCTGCTGGATCTCCGCGCGCCAGTTGCGGTGCGGCAGGTTCTTGAGGTGCCGGTATTGACCGTACGAGACGATGCCGATGATCGCGGCGAGGATGCCGATGACGATGTAGAGCCGCTTGCGGCGGATCAACTTCAGCATCTCGTTGCGGACGAGCGAAATCATCATCATCAGTCGACTGTCTCCCCGCCGGTAACGTCGATGAACATCTCTTCGAGCGTCTGGTCGTTCACGAGCAGGTCGTGCACCGGCCCCTCTTTCAGCACGCGTCCCTTGTGGATGATCGCCACGCGGTCGCACATCAGCTGCACCTCGGCGAGGAGGTGCGACGAGACGAAGACGCTCATCCCTTCGGCCGCCAGCGACCGGAGGAGCTCGCGGATCTCGCGGATGCCGGCGGGATCGAGTCCGTTCGCAGGCTCGTCGAGGATCAGCAGCTTCGGACGGCCGAGGAGCGCCTGCGCGATGCCGAGACGCTGGCGCATGCCGAGGGAGTACGTGCCGACGCGCTGGTCGAGACGGTGCGCGAGGCCGACGAGCTCCGCGACGCGGTCGATCTCCGCCGCGCCGA
>DASXIH010000188.1:0-4263 GCA_036498125.1 Thermoanaerobaculia bacterium | reverse complement strand
ATGACCGAGGGCGACGCCGTGAAGCGGCTGGCTATCGTCGCCGCTCTCTTCCTCGCGTTGATCTTCCTTCCCAACCTCATCAAGAAACGCGTCCGACCCGCCGAGTAGCACCGGTTCCTGTGCACTCACTCGTGTTATATTGATCGACCCGCGCACCTGGCGGGATCGTCTTTCATGATCGAGATTCAGATCGTTCCGAGCGACATCCGTCGCAGTGTGCGGTACGTCTTCTTCGGCCGCCGCCGCGTGGCGTTTGGCGTCGTGGCACTCTCGGTCGTGCTCGCCGCGCTCATCGGATCGATGGCCGCCGCTCCGACGGTCATTCGCCGCGTCTACAAAGAAAACGTCATCGGCATCGAGCGGCACGAGCGCGAGATCGAGCATGCGCGGCTCCGCGAGAACGTGACGCAGATGTCGTCGATCGAGAAGAACCTCGAGGAGCACCGCATCCGCGTCGCGAAGCTGATGACGGTCTACGGTCTCGATCGTTCCCTCGGACAGGGCGGCTTCTCGTTTTCGCTCCACGCCCGGAACGCCGAGCAGGATCTCGATGACGCCCGCCTCCGCGAGTCGTCGCTGCGCGCCGCCGTCAACCGCCTCCAACAGCAACTCGACCTCATCGCGAACTACGAAGCGGCGAACTCCGACCTCGTCCGCCACACGCCGTCCATCCTCCCGATTCCGGCCGACCAGTTCGTCCTGACGTCGCCGTTCGGCATGCGCATCTCGCCGTTCACCCACGCCAGCGACTTCCACAAAGGCCTCGACCTCTCCGCGCCGACCGGCACGTCGATCTATGCCGCGGCCGACGGCGTGGTCAGCTTCGCCGGGCGCGTGCCGCTCAACCAGAGCGTCCCGTGGTGGCGCTTCGGAAACGTCGTCGTCATCCGCCACTCCGACCATTTCCTGACCATCTACGGCCACTGCGACACGCTCAACGTTCAGACGGGGCAGGAAGTGAAGCAAGGGCAGACCATCGCGAAGGTCGGGTCCACCGGCTGGAGCACGAACTCGCACCTTCACTACGAGATCCGGAACGACCTCGAGAACGGCGGAACGTTCGTGCCGGTCGATCCCCGCATCTACATCCTCAACTACCAGTGGAGCAATGAGGCGGCGCTGCTGATGCGGCTCCGCACCGCCAAGGATTACAAAGACTACGATCCGCTGCCGTCGGTGTTTGTTGGGAAGAGGAGGGCGTCGTGACCGCAGCTGCTGAGAGCAATTTCCCCACGATGATCATCCCGCGCGGGACCGAGATCAAAGTGAACGCGCAGGGCCAGCTTTCGATCCGGACTCCTGGGAATCTCGTGATCCAGAACTCCGGCAACTACTCCGAGATCGAGTCGACCAACGGCTCGATCCGCATCGACGAGAACGTCACCGTCGAGGCGGTGAGCATTCGCGCCGGGCAGGCCTGCTTCATCCAGGGGACGCTCACGGCGTGGCGCGTTCACGCCAAGAAGATCACCCTCGAAGACCGCGCCAAGGCGTTCATCATGCTGCAGGAGTCGGAGAACCTCGAGCTCTCGCGCACCGCGCGCCTCGTCGGCAACTTCGCGAACGAGAAAGAGCTGTTCCTGATGATGGGGAAGTTCACCGGCCAGCTCAAAGAGCTTCCGGGAAGCGTCGACATGGGGATGCAGTCGACGATGGAGCGGCCGATTCCGCAGGCCGCGCTCACCTCATCGCGCGACGACGGACACCTGCGCACCGCGCAGACGCTGATCGAGCGCGAGCTGACGCGCCCCGACCTCCCGTCGCGCGATTCCGAGGCGCTGCGCGAAGTCCTGTATGCCCTCCGCGAACACAACGTCTCGCGCATCGGCTCGATCTATAGAAGCGCCTTCGCCGAGATCCGCAACGCCAGCGAGCCGCTCAAAGAAGCGTACGAGCACCTCGAGACCTACTTCGCAACGACCCGGTAAGGGGAGCGGACGTCTCGTCCGCTCGAGCCGCGCAACAGCGCGGCTACCGCCGCGCATGAGCGGACGAGACGTCCGCTCCCCTCAGAATGCCGGGCGGCGTTGCGGCGGCCGTCGCAAACCGCCCATGATCACGATGAGGATCATGCCGAGGACGAAGCCGCCGATGTGCGCGAAGTAGGCGACTCCTCCCGACATCTGCGCTTCGGAGACACCGAGCGATCCGACGCCGGCGAACAGCTGCAGCACGAACCAGAAGCCGAGCAGAAAGATCGCCGGGATCTCGCGGATGATGATGAACACGAAGATCGGGATGAGCGTCGAGACCCGCTGTTTCGGGTAGAGCACGAGATACGCACCGAGGACGCCGGCGATGGCGCCCGACGCGCCGATCGTGGGGACGTCCGACCCGGGATTGAAGAAGAAGTGCGTGAGCGTCGCGCCAAAACCACAGAGGAGATAGAACAACAGGTAACGGCCGCGCCCGAGCCGGTCTTCGATGTTGTCGCCGAAGATCCAGAGATACAGCATGTTCGATCCGATGTGCAGAAACCCGCCGTGCAGAAACATCGAGACGAAGATCGAGACGATGTTGAACCGCTGCGGCACGAACGCGACCTGGGAGAGCACCTGCTGCAGGTACGGCCCGAGCGACAGCTCCCACAGGAACATCGCCACGTTCGCCGCGATGATCAGGTAATTGATCACCGGCGTTCGGCGGGCGTGGAGGTGATCGGTCAGCGGCAGCATCTGCTACTTAGCATCTACGAACGTTCCCGTCTCGAGTTCAAAACCGGCGACGGGGGAGACGCGCGGTGCTACAGAAATGTAGAAGTGCGCGCGCGGAGCGTCAGGATAGTTGAAGAAGAGCCAGTTGTAGGCGCCGCTGGTCTGGCGAGACGCAATCTGCAGCATTGCCGCGAGATCTTCGACGTTCACCGAAGACATCTCTGACAGGTGACGCTTCGGAACGATCCACCGCTCGCCCGAGAACATCCGGGCTCCCGGATCGATCATGCGGAACGAGACGTTTTCGGCGACCGCGCTCTGCACCTTGCACAAAGGACACTCCGGCGCGCGCCGGAACGCCTCCGCCTCGCGCGCGATGCGCGGCGGCACGAACGGAATCGCCGCGATCTGCGAGTGCAGGTGCGGTAACGACGCTCCCGCCATCGCCCCCTGATTCTTGAACAGCGCGACCGTGCCGAACGGCCGGAGCGCGCGATAGCGCTCGACGTACGTCGCCACGACCTCCGGAGCATGCGCGATCGTCGCGAACGTCGCATCGTGCTCGTTCGCCTCGACGATCACTTCGTGGTGCTCCACGAACGGAAACTTGTTCGGAAACACGCGCACGCGCCAAGGCTCTCCGGTGTGCGCGATCTCCGGCGGCGTCTCCTTCTCGTGCCCCGGACAGAACGGGCAGGTCGTCGAATTCCATCGCGGCCGATCCGCGCGTTCGGGCGCATACAAAATCGGCTCGCCCGTAATCAGGTGCCGTCGGACCTCGGTCACGAGCGTTCCATCCGCGAAGCGAGTGCCAGTCGTTGCGCGATGCCGAGGAGTGCGAAGGCAAGGAGGAGAGCCGTCATCCAGTCCTGGATGTGCATCGTCGTCCAGCCGTTGCCGAAGAGAATGTGCGACACGATCGGAAAGATCACCAGCGCCAGGACGAACTCGCCGCGCCCCATCGAGTCGTAGCTGCGCGTCCCCCACGTCGCCTCGATCTGCGTGCCGATATAGCCGTTCAGCATCACCGCGATGATCACCGCGATCGCGAGCGGGATCCAAACGCCGTTGCCGAGGAGCCAGCCGGTGATGAGGAGCGTGTCGCTGATGCGGTCCGAGACATGGTCGAGAAAGTCGCCGAACCGCGAGCTCTTGTTCTGCGCCCGCGCGACGATGCCGTCGAACGCATCGGCGAGCCCGGCGACGACCACGACCGCCATCGCGATCAGGAAAAAATGGCGGTAGAGCAGATACGCCGCCCCGACGTTCAGGATCAGCGCGATGACCGTGATCGCATTCGGCGACAACGGACACCTCTGCGCGAGCGGCGAGAGCCAGCGGCCGAGGCGGTCGCGCCAGACATTCATATCGAGTTCCAGAGCAGCATAGTGGCAGAGGTGCATAGCGGCATAGCGCCGCTCCTACGTTCTCTGCACCTCTGCCGCTCTGCAACTCAGTAGATGATGACCTCATCCCCGACGTTCGTGATCTCGTTCAGCTTCGCGATGTCGTTGTCGCCGAGACGCACGCAGCCGTGGGAGACCGACTGCCCGAGCTTGTCCGGCTCGTCGGTGCCGTGGATCCCGAAGCCGTCGCCGAGCTCCAGCCG